>JBBEBK010000093.1:0-12828 GCA_040882375.1 Chloroflexota bacterium | reverse complement strand
CCGGACCTGCTCGTCTGCGACGAGCCGGTGAGCGCACTCGACGTGAGCATCCAGGCGCAGGTTCTGAACCTGCTCCGCTCTCTCCAGCGTGAGCTCGGGCTGACCTACCTGTTCGTGGCGCACAACATGGGCGTGGTCGAGCACATCAGCGATCGCGTGGCGGTGATGTACCTCGGAGCCATCGCCGAGGTCGCGCCGTCGCTCGATATCTACCGTGAGCCGATCCACCCGTACACCATTGCGCTGCTCTCGGCGGTGCCGGTGGCCGACCCGAGCGCAAAGGGGCGCCGCAAGCGGATCATCCTGGTCGGCGACGTGCCCTCCCCGGTGAACCCTCCGTCGGGCTGTCGCTTCCATACGCGCTGCTGGCTGCGCCAACAGCTCGGCAACCCGGACCGTTGCGCAGCGGAGCGCCCCGCGCTGCGCCAGCTGCCGGTCAGGCCTGGGCGTGAGGTCGCCTGCCACTTTGCCGAAGAACTGCTCGAGCCGGTGCGGCGGGAGAAGCTGATCGCGACGGCCGCCGCGCAGAGCTCGGCCCGCGCGGGCGGTGGCGAGGTCACAGCGCCGGTGGCGGGGCTGCGCGTCCCGGAGCCAGGCGACGCACCGCCGATGTTCCCGCGTCCCGGCGGAGACGGCACGACGCGCTAGGCTGTCAGCGTGGAATACCGGATCGCGCTGGCTCAGATCGCCCCGCGTCTCGGCGAGGTCGATGCCAATCTCGAGCTGGCCCGCGGCTGGCTGCGACGCGCGGCAACCGAAGGTGCGCAACTCACCGCCTTCCCCGAGCTGGCCCTCACTGGCTACCTGCTCGGCGACCTCGTCCCGGATGTCGCGATGCGCGCATCCGACGCGCGCCTGGCGACCCTCAGTCGACAGGCTCCGGGGATGCTCATCGCCATCGGCTTCGTCGAGGAGACCGAAGGACACCGGTTCTGCAACAGCGCAGCCCTGCTGCGCGACGGCGAGTTGATCGGGCTGCACCGCAAGGTGTATCTGCCCACCTACGGCATGTTCGACGAGGGGCGCTTCACGCGTCCCGGCGACCGGATCCGCACGGAGGAGGTGGGGGAGCCGCTGGGCCGCCTCGGCCTGTCCATCTGCGAGGACTTCTGGCACGCCAGTCTGCCCATGCTGCAGGCGCAGGATGGCGCGGCATTGCTGGTCAACCTGGCGGCCGGACCTGCGCGTGCGCCGGGGAGCGCGGCCGGGCTGGCGGCGATAGCGGGATGGCACAAGATGCAGGACACCTACGCCCTGCTCGGCACGGTGGCGGTCGCGTTCTGCAACCGGGTCGGGAACGAGGAGGGGCTGACGTTCTGGGGCGGTTCACGACTCCTGGCGCCGGACGGGTCGACCGTCGCCGAGGCGCCGCTCTACGAGGAAGCGCTGCTGGTCGGCTCGCTTGAGACCGATGACCTGCGCATGCAACGCTATGGCCTCCCGCTGCTGGCCGACGAGCGGCTGGAGCTGGTGCGTCGTGAGCTCGACCGGATCATCGCCGAGCGCGCCGGAGTACCGACCCCCGAAGAGGACGACGCGTCATGAGCGAAGCGCGCTCCGCCACGTTGCCTGCGATCGAGGCCGAGCAGGCGATCGGGGTGATCACCGCCTTCATCCGCTCGCAGCTGGAGCAGACCGGCTTCGGCCGCCTGGTGGTCGGGCTCTCCGGGGGAGTTGACTCGGCGACGGTGGCCTACCTCGCGGCGCGAGCCATCGGTCCAGACAACCTGCTCGCGGTGCGCATGCCGTACCGCACCTCGTCGCCCGACGCAGAGACCGATGCGCTGCGCGTGGTGACGGCGCTCGGCTGTCGCAGCGAGCGAGTCGAGATCACGCCCATGGTCGAGCCGATGCTGGCACTGATCGACGGCGGCGATGCGGCAGCCCTGCGCGTGCGCCGCGGAAACGTGATGGCTCGCCAGCGGATGATCGTGCTCTACGACCGATCGGCCGGCTTCGATGCCCTGGTGGCCGGGACCGGCAACAAGACCGAGGCGCTGCTCGGCTACGGCACCCTGTATGGCGACATGGCCTGCGCCATCGCACCGATCGGCGACCTGTACAAGAGCCAGCTGCGGGCCGTGGCCGAGGCCCTGGGGGTGCCCGGCGAGATCGTTGCCAAGCCACCCTCCGCTGATCTGTGGCCGGGCCAGACCGATGAGGACGAGCTGGGTGCCGGATACGACGACCTGGATCGCATCCTCTTTGCGCTGGTTGACCGCCGCTGGAGCGTCGAGCGCTGCGTGAAGGCGGGGCTGGATCCTGCGCTCGTCGCCTGGGTTGCGGATCGCGTGGCGCGCAACGAGTTCAAGCGGCAGCTGCCGCCGGTCGCCAAGCTCAGCCTGCGCACACCGGGGATCGACCACCTGTATCCGCGGCGACGCCCCGGCTCCCGGCGGGGGAGCTGAGGGTCGTGGCCGCCGGGCGCGGGTGCCTGCTGGTGGTCGGCACGCCCATCGGTAATCTCGGCGACCTGACCCCGCGCGCCGCCGATGCCCTGCGCACCGCCGACCTGGTCGTTGCCGAGGACACGCGATTCGCAGCGCGACTCCTGCGTCACGTCGGCACGCGGACGCCGACCTCATCGCTCAACGAGCACAACGCTGCGGAGCGGCTGCCCGGTCTGCTGGCGCGCCTGGCGGCAGGCGAGACGCTGGCGCTGACCACCGACGCAGGGATGCCCGGGGTCTCCGACCCGGGTGCGCGCCTGGTGGAGGCTGCGCGGGCGGCGGGAGCCGCGGTGGAGGTCGTCCCCGGACCGTCCGCGGTCACCGCTGCCATGGCACTCTCGGGGATTGGGTCGCCCGGCTTCGTGTTCGGCGGCTTCCTCCCGGCCCGGCCCGCCTCATCGCGGCGGGCGGCGCTCCAGCGTCTGCTGGCCGGGTCCGGCGCGATGGGCCTGCCGCTGGTCCTGTTCGAGGCCCCGCATCGCGTCAGGTCGCTGCTGGCGGAGCTCTCATCGGTCGCGCCGGCCGCGTCGGTCGCGCTGTGCCGCGAGTTGACGAAGCTGCACGAGGAGGTCCTGACCGGGACGCCGGCGGAGGTCGCCTCTGCGCTCACCGAACCCCGCGGGGAGTTCACGGTGGTGATCGGTGGGATCGCCGCGAGCGACGCCGCGGGCGCGCCGGTGAACGCCGCCGCGCTGGCGGCGGCGGCTATCCGCGCCGGCGTGCCGCCGCGCACCATCGTGGAGCTGCTGCGCGCCGCCGGCATGCCGCGCCGCGCCGCGTATCGGGCCGTGCCCACTGCGGACGACGGGCCAGCGCCGTCGTGAACTGCCCAATGGCGCCAGATACCCGCACGGCTGGTGGTATCGGACTCTGACGGCGAATTCAGCCCCACGTACGCATGGGCGTGGTACTAGGCGGGACAGAAGGGTTCGTATCGGCTCTGGGGGCACCCGAATCACGCTCGGTGATGGCCGACGCAGGCGCATCCGCTGCCTCCGGACGCACCTACCACCACCCCGGCTGGTAGGTGGTGGAGGCCGGGGAACCGCGCGGGCAACCGGCAAGGTCCGCACCAGCCCAGGGCGATCTAAGCCGCCGCTAATCGGCCGGTAAGGGCTCCCCTTTAGCCTTCGTGGCATCCGGTGGCCGCCTCGCCCGGCGCACCGGTCAGCCCGTGAAGCGGGCAGGAGGAGTGTTGTTCGGATGAACAAGGTGTTTCTGGTAGGTCGCCTCACGCGCGACCCGGAGCTGCGCACGCTGCCCAGCGGAAAGCCGGTCGCGAACTTCGTGGTCGCCACGAATGAGTTCCGGGGCAACGGTGCGTCCGAGCGGACCGAGTACCACAACCTGGTCGCCTGGGACCGGCTGGCCGAGATCTGCGGCCAGTTCCTGTCCAAGGGGCAGCTGGTGGACGTCGAGGGACGCCTGCAGACGCGGCAGTGGGACGACGACGCCGGCCTCCGTCACTGGAAGACGGAAGTTGTGATCGGCGGCCTGGAGATGCTGTCGGGGCGCGGCAAGAAGGAGTACGCGAAGGAGGCCCAGGCCGTGGCCGAGACCGGCGCGGATGGTCTGCCGGCAGCGGCCATGGCTCCCGCTGACGGAGCGACCGAGGAAGCCCTCGTCGCGATGTAGGTCACCGTGAGGAGGGGGTTGGTTTGAGTGCCCCCTCCTCACCAGGCGGATGGCCGACCGCCTTGACCAGATGGCTGGCCGATCCGATGCTCTTCTCGTGAAGACGTTGATGATCGGTTGGGCCGGCGCAGCTGCCATCGCTGTGATGACGGCGTGCTCCCTCATTCCAGCTCCCCAAGGGTGCCCAACTGCGCTCCTGGAAGGACGTCTGGCTTCCGATGATCACGGCGGTGCTCTCGTCATAACCGAGTTCGGTCGACAGCCAGTTCGATGGCCCGATGGCTATCGAGTCGAGCAGTCCCCCAACGTCGTCCTCCGCGATGCTTGGGGCATGTCAGTGGCAACCGAGGGCGACACGGTGTACGTCGGAGGCGGGATGGACGCGGCGGACGAGGTGTTCGTCGCGTGCGGTTACGTGAGCCGGGATCCACCGTAGGACGCCTTTGACTGAACCAGCAACAAGCGGCGCCTGGTGATCCCGATCACCGACGCCAAAGCGGCGGAGACCCGCGACGCATCGCCAGGACAGTCGCGGTGCTGCACGAGGGCCGGAGCTAGGACGGCCGATCAGCCCCGGGCGGCGAAGACCACCAGGTTGATGATGTAGGCGTGCAGCGCGGCGCCGTACAGCACCGATCGCGTCCGCCACGCCAGCCAGCCGAAGCCGAGGCCGCCGAAGAAGGTCGACAGCGTCTCCAGCTCCGGCTTGCCCAGGTGGGTGAAGACGAACGGGAAGGTGGCCAGCACCACGCCCAGCGGCCCCGCCACGCGGACCAGGGTCCACATCAGGAAGCCGCGGAACAGGAACTCGGCCGCCCCCACGTCCACGGCGCGCCCCACGGCCGCGGCGAGGCCCGCCTCCTGCGTGCCGTAGTAGACGCGGAAGTCCGGCAGGCCGGCCGAGATGACCACCACCGGGGTGACCAGCAGCGCCAGGCCGATCCCCACCGCCAGGCCGATTCGCCACTCCCCCAGACGGAGCCCATAGGCCGATGGCCGTTCCCCGAGCAGGAGCAGGGTCACCAGCGGCACCACGGCGAAGAGGGCCACGCGCTCGATCCCGGTCGAGAGGGCTGGCCCCATCGGCCAGTTGAGCAGTGCAAGCGGGTGGTAGTAGTCGATCAGCAGCACGAAGGTGGTGACCAGCACCACGACCGTCTCGCGCAGCGGCAGGCGCAGTCCGGCGACATTGATGGCGCGCGGTTGAGCCGGGGCTGGCATGCGCGCAACTGTCGCCGATGCGCCCTGCGGCTGGCAAGCCTATCGGGAGAGAGTCAGGCGGGGGTCGGCTCCGCCCTGCGGGCGCGCTTATCGGGCATCGGTGCTGGCTCGGGCTCGGGCGGCGGGTAGACGCCGGACAGGTAGGAGGCGATCGAGGCGGCCGCGCGCTTGCCGTCGCCCATGGCCAGGATGACGGTTGCCGCGCCGCGCACGATGTCACCGCCGGCGAAGACGCCTGGCATGCTGGTCATCCCGTGGGGATCGGTCTCGATGTAGCCCCACTGGTTGACCTTCAGATCGGGCGCCGTGGAGGTGAGCAGCGGGTTGCTGCGGGTGCCGATCGCCACCACCACCATGTCGGCCTCGATCACGAACTCCGATCCCGGGATCGGCTCGGGACGGCGCCGGCCGCTCTCGTCAGCCTCTCCGAGCGCCATGCGCTGGCAGCGCAACCCGGTCACCCAGCCAGCCTCGTCGCCGAGCACCTCCAGCGGCGCGACCTGGTATTCGAAGCGCACCCCCTCGGCCTCCGCGTGGTGCACCTCTTCCGCCCGCGCCGGCAGCTCCTCACGGCCGCGTCGGTACACGATCGCTGCCTCGCCGGCGCCCAGGCGCCGGGCAGTGCGCACCGAGTCCATCGCCACGTTGCCGCCGCCGATGACAGCGACCCGCTGGCCGTGGAGGATCGGTGTATCCGAATCGGGAGTCCAGGCGCCCATCAGGTTGACCCGGGTCAGGTACTCGTTGGCCGAGTAGACGCCCTTCAGGTTCTCGCCGGGGATCTCCATGAAGACCGGCAGCCCGGCCCCGACGGCGATGAAGACCGCGTCGAAGCGCGCGCTCAACTCGGGAAGCGTGTAGGTCTTGCCGATGATCATGTTCGGCTCGATCTTCACCCCGGCCGCCTGCAGTCGATTCACCTCGGCCTGGACGATGTCCTTGGGCAGCCGGAACTCCGGGATCCCGTAGATGAGGACGCCACCGGCGGCATGGAAGGCTTCGAAGATCGTGACGTCGTGACCGAGCTTGACCAGTTCGCCGGCCGCGGTGAGTCCGGCCGGACCCGAACCGATGATCGCCACCGTGCGCCCGGACGGAACCGGGGCGGTGTGGGTGATCCCCTCGGGATGCGCCATGGCCCAATCGGCGACGAAGCGCTCGAGGTGCCCGATCGCCACCGGTTTGCCCTTCTTGCCGCGCAGGCAGACCCCCTCGCACTGCGTCTCCTGCGGGCAGACGCGCCCGGTCACGCACGGCAGCGCGTTGTCGTCGAGCAGCGAATTGGCGGCGCCCGGAAGATCGCCCTCGCGCAGCAGACGGATGAAGCGCGGGATGTTGACCCGCACCGGACAGCCGTCGACGCAGTACGGCTTGGGACACATCAGGCAGCGCTCCGCCTCCAGCATGGCGATCTGCTGGGCCAGGCCCAGGTTCACCTCGCGGAAGTTGACGGCTCGGAGTTCGGCGTCCTGTTCGGGCATCGCGACCCGGTCGATCGCCATGCGCTCCTTGGGGGTGAGCGCCGGTCGGTCGGTCACGAGCCGGTGCCCGCGGTGGGGGTAGGCCGACGAAGCCCGACCTTGCAGGCCTCGCGCCGCTCCATGGCCTGCTGCTCGAACGGCCGGTAGGTCTGGAGCCGATCTGCCAGCATGGCGAAGTCGACCGTGTGTCCGTCGAACTCGGGGCCCTCGACGCAGGCGTACCTGGTCTCGCCATTGATCGAGACGCGGCAGCCGCCGCACATCCCGGTGCCGTCCACCATGATCGCGTTGAGCGAAACGGTGGTTCGCACGCCGAACGGCCGGGTCATCTCGCTGACCGCTCGCATCATGGGTACCGGGCCGACGGCGAAGACCTCATCGATCCCACCGGCGTCGAGGAGGTCCTGCAGCGCCTGGGTCACGAAGCCGTGCCTGCCGTAGCTGCCGTCATCGGTGCAGACGACAACCTCGCCGGCCTCGCGCAGCTCCGGCTCGAGGATCACCCACTCGCGGGAGCGGCCGCCGATGACGCTGGTCACGCGCACGCCCCGCCGGGCCAGCTCCAGCGCGATCGGCAGGATAACGGCCGTGCCGACGCCACCGCCGACACACACCGCGTGCCCCTCCGAGATCAGCTCGGTGGCCCGGCCGAGCGGCCCGGCGATGTCGGTGATGGCGTCGCCGACTTCGAGTTCGACCAGGTCGCTGGTGCTCTTGCCGATCGACTGGATGATCAGGCTGATGGTGCCCGCCGCCGGATCGGCCGCGGCGATGGTGAGCGGGATCCGCTCCGCCCCGGGCCCGCGCCGGACGATGACGAACTGGCCCGGCTGCCGGATCTCGGCAATCCGCGGCGCCTCAACGACCAGCCGCGTGACGTTGGGGGAGAGCTGCGACTTGTCGACGATCAGGTGCATGCGACACCGGTGCCTACGGCTTCACTCCGATCATGCGGCCGCGCCTGCTCCCGGCTCATGCACCGATGCGCATGTTTTTGGGGGCCGAAGGTCACTGCGCGTGCGGGACCACGACGGGACTCAGGTCGGTGCCCCCGGCTTGCCCTTCGGCCAATAGAGCTCCTTCTTGACGTGAAACTCGGGATAGCCACGGTCCATCAGCTCGCGCTCGACGTTGAGGATCATCTCCGGATTGCCGCAGATGTAGACCACCGTCTCGTCGGGCCGCAGGCCGAGGTCGCGGCAGACCGAGCCGACCACCGACTCGGCACGTCCGACGCGCCCGGTCCAGCCGGCGTTGCGCGGGTCGTCGGCGCGCGAGATGGTCGGCACGTAGGTCACCGGGTAGGTGCCATCGCGCTCCCATCTCTCCAGCAGCTCCCGATAGCCGAGCTCGTCCGCGAAGGAGCAGCCGTGCAGCACAACCGCCCTGCGCGGCCGGCCTTCGCCCAGCGTCTGGCGCATCATCGAGATGAACGGCGCGATGCCGGTACCGGTGGAGACGAGCAGGTGCGTGCGGTCGTCGTCGGGCTCGAGGACGAACTTCCCCTTGGGACCGATCATCCGCATCTCGTGGCCGATCGGCAGCCGCCACAGGAGCGAGGTGAAGCGCAGGATCGGCACGAGGCGCACGTAGAACTCGTACCCGTCCGTCCCCGCGTCGCGGGGTGCCGAGGCGACCGAATAGGGGCGCTGCACGAGCCTTCCGTCGGCATACACGCCGATGGTCATGTACTGACCCGGTTCGAACGGGGTCGGCTCGTCGTCGAACCGTACCCAGAAGTAGCCGAGGTGATCCGTCTCGTCTTCCCGTCGCACCAGTCGGGCGTTGTACAGGTCGGATTCCAGGCTGATCTCGCGCTCGTCGTCGTGGTGTCCGCTCATCGTCGAGCAGGGTAGCGCACGGGCGCGGCACGGGGCCGACGCTACAATCGCGGCCACCATGCGCGAAAGCTATTACCTGACCACCGCGATCTTCTATCCGAGCCCGGCTCCGCCGCTGCACTCGCTCTTCGAGGCGATCGGCGCCGACGCCATCGCGCGCTACCACCGGCTGGCGGGGCAGGAGACCAGGTTCCTGACCGGCATGGACGAGCACTCCGCCCAGGTCGAGCGACTGGCCGCTGAGCGGGGCGTGGAGCCGCACGCCATGGTGGACGAGTGGGCGGGAGCGTGGAGCGGCGCCTTCGATCGGTTCTCGATCAGCTATGACCGCTTCATCCGCACCACCGACGCCGATCACCTGCGGGCATCGGCCGAGATGGTTCGTCGCGCACAGGCCAACGGCGATATCTACAAGGGCACCTACGCCGGCTGGTACTGCACCGGCGACAACGAGTTCAAGACCGATGCGCAGATCGTGGATCGACGCTGTCCGGATCACCCTACCCTGGAGCTGCAGTGGCTGGAGGAGGAGAACTACTTCTTCCGTCTGTCGCGCTACCAGGCAGCGCTGGAGGAGCTGTACGCCGCGAATCCCTCCTTCTGCGAGCCCGAGCATTTCCGCAACGAGGTCCTGGGCTGGCTGCGAGACGGCCTGACCGATTTCAGCGTCAGCCGCGCCGGTGGCAGCTGGGGGATCCCGTTCCCGGGCGACGACGCGCACCGCATCTACGTCTGGTTCGACGCGCTCACCAACTACGTCACCGGCGCCGGCTTCCCCGACGACCCCGAGGCATTCGCGCGCTTCTGGCCGGCCGACCTGCACGTCATCGGCAAGAACATCACCCGCTTCCACTGCCTCTACTGGCCGGCGATGCTGATGAGCGCCGGCCTGGAGCTGCCGCGCCAGGTCTTCGCCCACGGCTTCATGCTCCTGCGCGGCGAGAAGATGAGCAAGACGAGGGGCAACGTCCTCGATCCCGACGAGGCGGTGCGCCTGTTCGGGGTGGACGGCATCCGCTATCTCGTCCTGCGCGAGATCCCGTTCGACCGCGACGGCGACATCACCTTTGAGGGTCTCGTGCGCCGATACAACGCCGACCTGGCCAACGACCTGGGCAACCTGGTCAACCGGACGGTGAGCATGAGCGGTCGCTACCTCGGCGGGGCGCTGCCCTCGCTGAGCGATGAGCCCGCCCTCGCCGACGCGGAGCTGCGCGCCGCGGCGGAGGCGGCCGTGACGTCGTATCGCGCGGCGATGGAGCGTCAGCACCTCGACGAAGCGCTCGCGGCCGTGATCGAGTTGACCCGCAGCACCAACGGATACGCCGAGTCGCAGGCTCCATGGTCGCTGCACAAGGCCGGTCAGCCGGAGCGTACCGCGCAGGTGCTTGCCGCGATGTCCGAGGCGTGTCGCATCCTTGGCCATCTCATGGCCCCGTTCACGCCCGCGGCGGCGCGGCGCCTCCACGACCAACTGGGTGTTCCCACTCCGTACGATGAGCGTGGTGCCGGCGGCCCGGGGCTCGATCGTCTGCTGGCCTGGGGCTCTGTGCCGGGTGGCTGGCAGACCGGGGCGCCGATCCCACTCTTCCCACGGGTGGAGCTGCCAGACGCCGAGCGCGCCGAGGGCACCGAGGGCGCCGAGGGCACCGATGGGGCCGCACCCTGAGCCGCGGGGTCCCGGCGCGTCTCTCCGGCCTGGTCGATTCGCACTGCCATCTCCAGGACGTCGCCTTCGACGCCGACCGCGACGAGGTGATCGAGCGGGCGCGGGCCGCCGGCCTGGTGCGGATCCTCGTGCCGGGCTACGACCTCGCCTCGTCCCGCGCGGCCATCGCATTGGCCGATGCGTACCCGGATCTGGTTGACGCAGCGGTCGGCGTCCACCCGCACTTCGCCGCGTCGCCCTCTGCGGCCGACTGGGCAGAGCTGGCCGTGCTGGCGACGCACCCCCGGGTCGTGGCGGTGGGGGAGGTCGGACTCGACTTCTTCCGCAACCTGTCGCCTCGCGCGGCCCAGGAGGCGGCCCTGGAGCGTCAACTGTCGATCGCGGCGGACGCAGGTCGTCCGGTGCTCGTCCACGACCGCGAGGCGCACGATGCGGTGCGCAGCGCCCTGCTGACCTGGTCGGGACCGCCCGGGCGGACCATTCGCGGCGTGCTGCACTGCTACTCCGGCGATGCGCCGCTGGCGCTCGAGCTCGCGGCTGCCGGGTACCTGATCTCCTTCGCTCTGCCGGTCAGCTTCAGCTCGGCCCACGGCCCACGGGCCGCCGCCGCGGCACTGCCGGACGGCACCTTCCTGCTCGAGACCGATTCCCCGTGGCTGGCGCCCGGTGGCGCGGGAGCCAGGAACGAGCCCACCACGGCGCTCCGCGTGGCAGCCGCGCTGGGACGGATCCGGGGGACGACGCCCGAGGCGGTGGCCGCGTCGGCGGCATCAGCCTATCGGGCCCTTGTCAGCGGCTGAGATCGCGCCCGCAGCGGCGCCGCGCGCCTTGACACCGCTGGTGGCGGGGCAGTAGCATCGTTGGCACTCTCAGTGGTGGAGTGCCAACGCGGTCGCATCGGCCGGCAGGCACTCCCACGTGAGAGTCATGAGCACAGCCATGCACATCATCGGTCTAGGAGGCATCACGCACACATGGCCAAGAAGGTCACCACGCCGACGTCACGGCTCAAGCCCCTTGGGGATCGCCTGGTCGTCAAGCCCGCACCGCGCGAGGAGATGACCAAGAGCGGCATCGTCCTGCCGGACACGGTCAAGGAGCGCCCCCAGGAGGGGACGGTCCTGTCGGTCGGACCGGGACGGATCCTGGATGACGGCTCACGCGAGGCGATCGACGTCTCGGTCGGGCAGCGGATTCTCTTCCAGAAGTACGCCGGGACCGAGTTCAAGCTGGACGAAGAGGATCTGCTGATCCTCTCCCAGAAGGACATCCTGGCCGTCATCGAGTAACCGATCTCCCCGGCATGCCGGTGGACGCATTTTCAGGAGGACGAAGGACAACGTGGCAAAGCAGATCCTGTTCGATGAGGAAGCACGACGCGCGCTGAAGCGTGGGGTTGACAAGATGGCCGACGCCGTCAAGGTCACCCTTGGCCCGCGCGGCCGGTACGCGCTACTCGACAAGAAGTTCGGCTCGCCGACCATCACCAACGACGGCGTCACCATTGCGCGTGACGTCGAGCTGGAGGATCCCTACGAGAACATGGGGGCCCAGCTGCTCGAGGAGGTCGCGGCCAAGACCAACGACATCGCCGGCGACGGCACCACCACCAGCATCGTGCTCGCCCAGGCGATCATCACCGAGGGCCTGCGCAACGTGACCGCGGGCGCCAACCCGATGGCCCTCAAGCGCGGCATCGAGCGCGGCGTCGAGGCCGTGGTCGCCGAGATCAAGCGCCTCAGCAAGCCGGTCGACTCCAAGGACGACATCGCCCACATCGCCGCGATCAGCGCCCGCGACTCCGATATCGGCGACATGATCGCCGAGGTCATGGAGCGCGTCGGCAAGGACGGCGTGGTGACGGTGGAGGAGAGCCAGGGGCTCAAGCTCGACAAGGAGTACGTCGAGGGGATGCAGCTCGATCGCGGCTACATCTCGCCGTACATGGTGACCAGCAATGACGGCGGCAAGCTCGAGGCGACGCTCGACGCCCCGTTCATCCTGGTGACCGACAAGAAGATCAGCGCGGTCGCCGATATCCTGCCGACCCTCGAGAAGGTCGTGCAGCACGGCAAGCCGCTCCTGATCGTGGCCGAGGACGTGGACGGCGAGGCGCTCGCCACGCTGGTGGTCAACAAGCTGCGCGGCACGATCAACGTGCTCGCCATCAAGGCGCCCGGCTTCGGCGACCGCCGCAAGGCCATGCTCGAGGACATCGCCACCCTTTCCGGTGCGCGGGTCATCAGCGAGGAGGTCGGGCGCAAGCTCGACAGCGTCACCGTCGAGGATCTCGGCCAGGCACGCCGCGTGACGGCCACCAAGGACAACACCACCATCGTCGAGGGCAAGGGTGACAAGGCCGCCATCGAGGCGCGCAAGTCGCAGATCAAGCTCCAGATCGAGGACACCACCAGCGATTTCGACCGCGAGAAGCTCCAGGAACGCCTGGCCAAGCTCTCCGGCGGCGTGGCGGTGCTCAAGGTCGGCGCGGCCACCGAGGTCGAGCTCAAGGAGAAGAAGCACCGCATCGA
>JBBEBK010000092.1:0-3576 GCA_040882375.1 Chloroflexota bacterium | reverse complement strand
CGGCGGCGCCGTCCAGTAGGCGAGCCCGCGCATCGGTACACTCGCAGGCCGAATGTCCTCTGTCGCATGACCGCACCCGTCCCCGTCATCCGCAGCGACGCCCACCTCGCGCACCGCGGGCTGATCGAGCTGGCCACCGGGCGTGAGATCCCGTGCTGGGAGTCGCCCGAGCGTGCCACGGCGATCGAGGAGGCGCTGCGTGCGGCGGCCGGCTTCGTGTTCGAGGCGCCGACTGAGCATGGGCGCGGGCCGATCCTGGCGGTGCACGACCCCGACCTGGTCGATGTCGTCGAGCACGCCTGGACCGATGCGCTTTCCGCCGGCGCCGCCGACGGCTCGCGGCCGCTGATCCCCGACACCTACCTGATCGGCGCCTACCCCGGAGCGATGCAGCTCGGCGGGCTGCCGGCCGGGCGGCATCTCCAGCTTGGCGCGTATCTCTTCGACACGGCCACGCCGATCGTGGCCGGGACCTGGAGAGCGGCCCGTGCGGCGGTGGACGTGGCGCTCACCGCGGCTGGACGCGTGGTCGCCGGCACCCCGCTTGCTTACGGGCTGTGCCGCCCGCCGGGACACCACGCCGCCCGCGGCATGCTCGGCGGCTACTGCTACTTCAACAACGCGGCGATCGTGGCGGAATGGCTGCGGCGCGAGGGCGGGCGGCGGCGGGTCGCCATCGTGGACATCGACTATCACCATGGCAACGGCACCCAGCAGCTCTTCTGGGAGCGCGGCGACGTGCTCTACCTGTCGCTGCACGCGGATCCGGCGCGCGCGTACCCGTACTTCTCCGGCTACGCCTCGGAGGCGGGTGCCGGTGACGGGCATGGGCGCACGCGCAACTGGCCGCTCCCCGTGCGGACCGGGCTCGACGGCTACGCCACCGCCCTGGCCGAGGCGCTGCGCGAGGTTGAGGCGTTCGCCCCGGACGCGCCGCTGGTCATCTCGGCCGGCTTCGATACGTTCGAGCGTGACGCGATCGGCGACCTGTCGCTGCGCACCGATGACTATGCGGAGATCGGCGGGATGATCGCCTCGCTCGGCGCCCCGGTGATCGTGCTCCAGGAGGGCGGCTACGCCGTTGACGCGCTGGGTGCCAACGCCCTGGCGCTGCTCAGCGGCCTGCGCGGATCGTGATGGCCGGCGGCCGCGCCGTGCGGCCGGGCGGCGCCCGCCCGTTGTGGCCGGCCTACCTGGCAAGCTTCACCTTCACACTCGGCCAGTGGGCCGCCGGCGTGGCCATCCCGCTGCACGTCCAGTCGCTCGGCGGCTCGCTCACCGAGGCCGGCACCATCGCGGCGATCCGCTTCGGCCTCGGCGCGCTGTTCAGCCTTCCCTTCGGCGCGGTGGCCGATGCGTGGGGCCCGCGCCGCACCCTCCTCGTGGCGGTGATCGCTAGCGCGGTCATCAACCTGGTCCCGCTCGGTGCCGAGCTGAGCGGCAGCACCGCGCCGCTGTACGCGTGGGCGATTCTTGCCGGCCTCGCGTCGTCGCTCTTTCTCCCGGCCATCGGCGCCTACGTCGCCGGCAGCGCCCACGAGGCGCGGCGCGGATCCGCGTTCGGCTGGCTGACCCTCGGCGTCCATTCCGGCATCGCCTTCGGCCCGGCGGTCGGGGGGCTCGTCTGGCAGTACGTCGGCATCGCACCGACCTACCTGGTCGCTTCGCTCCTCGCGTCGGCGGCGCTGATAGGACCGATCCTGCTGGTCGGCTCGGTCCGAACCCGGATCGACCTGAGCGCCCTGCCACGAATGATCAGCGGCGTGGCCCGCGACCGGGTGATCGTCGGCTGTTGGGCGGCCGCTTTCGGCATCGGGCTGCCGTGGGGCGCGGTGAGCGGCCTCTTCCCGCTGTTTGGCACATCGATCGGCCTGGCGGCCGGCTCCATCGGTCTCCTGTTGGCACTCCAGTCGATCACCAACGGGCTGTCACGCGTGCCGCTCGGCCGCGTGATCGACCGGCGGGCGATCCTGCCGGTCGCAGCGGCGGTCGGCTGCATCGGCTACGCGGTGGCCACCTCGCTGCTCGGCATCCAGACCGGTCCGCTCGGGATCGCCGCGGTCTTCATGATCGGCATCCTGGCGCTCGCCTTTACGCTGATGATGATCCAGGTGGTGATCAGCGAGCGCGCACCGGCTGCGCTGCGGGCGACCGGGCTGGGTGGCTACACGACGGCGCTCTCGGCGGGCCTGGGGATCGGCCCGTTCATGGCCGGGAGCGTGGCGCAGGCGAGCGGGTTCGGGATCGGATTCGGGAGCGTGGCGGCGGCCGGAGCGGTGGTGGCGGTGGTCGCCGCGGTCCTGCTGATGGGTGCCCGGCGCGTCGCGCGCTAGCCGGCGAGGATCTTGGCGAAGAGGGCCGGGTCCACGTTGCCGCCGCTGATGACGATCACCCGATGATCGTCGCCGGCGGGCTGCGGTGCGGCTCCGGACAGGTGAGCGGCCATCGCGGCCGCTCCTGACGGCTCCACCACCAGCCGCGCACGCGCGGCGAGCTGCCGCATCGCCTCGGCCATCTCCTCCTCGCTGACCGTCACGATCTCGTCCATGAAACGCCGCAGGTGGATGAACGGGAGCCAGCCGAGCTTCTCGACCCGGAGGCCGTCGGCCATGGTGCGCGTGGTCAGCGAGCCGTCCCAGCGGACGATCTCGCCCGCCGCCAGCGATTCGCGCGCGTCGGCCGCCAGCTCCGGCTCGACGCCGATCACCCGCGCGTTCGGCGCGAGCGCCTTGATGGCCGTGGCAACGCCCGACGACAGGCCTCCGCCACTCACCGGGATAAGGACGCTCGTGACCTGCGGGAGATCCTCGGCGATCTCCAGGCCGCAGGTGCCCTGCCCGGCGATGATCCGCCGGTCGTCGTACGGCTCGATCATGACCCGCCCTTCCCGCTCGACCAGCTCGAGGGCGACGGCGTGGCGCTCCTCTCCGCTGCGACCGGCGAAGACAATCTCTGCCCCGTCTCGACGCGCGCCGGCGACCTTGATCGGCGGAGCGTCCTCGGGCATCACGATGGTGGCCTCGGCGCCCAGCAGGCGAGCGGCGCGCGCCACCGCCTGCGCATGGTTGCCCGATGAGTAGGTGACCACGCCACGCGCTCGCTCGGCATCGGTCAGCGAGGCGACCGTGTTGTAGGCGCCGCGCATCTTGAATGCGCCGACCGGCTGGAGGCTCTCCGGCTTCAGCCACGTGCTGTCGTCCCAGCGCAGGAGCGGCGTGTGAAGTGCCACTCCCCGGATCCGCTCGGCGGCGCGGCGGATCTCGTCCAGCGTGACCAGCTCCAGCCCGTCGAGCTGATCGGCGTGCTCGGCGAGGTGCGCCACGATGAAGCGCTCGACGATCGCCGGCAGCCCCATCTCACCGATGCTTGGATGCAGCCCGCGAGCGGCCCACGATTCGTCCGGCAGCCCGGCCAGGGTCGTCGAAACTTCGGCGATTTGGGCGGTGACGCGGCGCAGCAGCTCGGCCGGGTCGGTGCGCCGCTCGCGCTCGATCGCCGCGATGCGCTCGACATCGGCCTTGGTCCGTCCGAATGGGATCGGCTCGGCCGTTCCCGACGAGCGTCCCGCCAGCAGCG
>JBBEBK010000091.1:3436-23318 GCA_040882375.1 Chloroflexota bacterium | reverse complement strand
CCGGGCTCACCGATGAGGACCGCGCACTGCTGGCGGGGCTGATGGAGCCGGCGGAAGAGGAATCGCGCGACCCCTGACGTGCCTTGCCGCTCTCCAATCGGCGCTGCTATACTCCGCCCACCGCGGCCGTGAGACGGTCGCGTCATTCGTGTCCGCCGCCTTCATGAACCGGCCGGCGCCACGCCAGACTGCATGCAAACCGCGGCGTACGCCGCGATCACGAGGCCTTCCATCATGAACGTCATCAGCGAGATTGAGCGCGAGCAGCTCCGCACTGATGTGCCGGAGCTTGCCTCAGGCGATACGGTGCGCGTCAGCGTGAAGGTCGTCGAGGGCAATCGTGAACGGATCCAGGTGTTCGAGGGCACGGTGATGCGCCTGCGCGGAGGCGGAATAAACCGTCAGATCACCGTCCGTCGCATCGCCAGCGGTGTCGGCGTGGAGCGCACCTTCATGGTCCACGCACCCCGGGTCGAGAAGATCGAAGTGGTGCGACATGGCGTCGCCCGTCGGGCGCAGCTCTACTTCCTGCGCGACCGCGTCGGCAAGTCCGCAACCCTTCGGGAGCGACGTCCCGGCCGCTGACGGGCGCCGCCACGGGCATCGGCCCGGTGGCATGATCGTCGGCGACGTGATCGAGCCGACAACCCGCATCGAAAGAACTCACTGGCGCGAGGGGCGCCGCATCGTCGTCGGCTGCGACGCCGTCGGCGTCGCCTGCCTCTCGGGGCCGGTGCTCGCCGCCGCGGTCGTCATGCCGCCCGGCTCGAGGCGCATCCCCGGCGTGCGTGACTCCAAGACGCTCTCACGCGTGCAGCGCGAGCGGCTCTATCCGCAGATCCTGCGTCGCGCCATGTACATCGGCCTCGGTGCTGCCAGCGTGGCGGAGATCGACCGCCTGAACATCTACCACGCCACCTCGCTGGCGATGCGACGCGCCGTGCAGCGGATCACTGATCGCGACCACGTGCTGGTCGATGGACTCCGCATCCGCGACTTCGAGCAGCACGTCGGCGAGTACACCGCCATCGTGGATGGCGACGCTCACTGTCACGCCATCGCCGCGGCGTCGATCGTCGCCAAGGTTGTCCGAGATCGGTTGATGGACCGCCTCGCGGTGCGGCATCCCCAGTACGCCTGGGAGCAGAACGCGGGCTATGCCACCCTGGCTCATCGGCTCGGCATCGAGGAACACGGCATCACCCCGCTCCACCGCCGGAGTTTCGCGCGGATCCAGGCGGTCGTGCTCGGCGAGCAGCTCGACTTCTCGCTGCTGGTGCCACCGGTGGAGGGCGGAGCCGACGCGATGGTCGCCCTGCCCGTCGGTGAAGCGCCGATTGACGCGTCCTCCGCACCGAAGCTCGGGGAGGCCATCACGAGCACGCCAAGCTCTCGATAAGCCGGTGATACGCGGTCCGTACGCGGCCGCCGGCATGATGGCCTGATGGGTTGCGCGTACCGGTCCACGTGATGTCAGATCCGCGCGGGCTCCTCGGGCAGACCGCAGAGCATCTGGTCTCGGCCTGGCTGACCCAATCCGGATGGACGGTGCTCGCGCAGAACTGGCGCTGTCCCGATGGTGAACTCGATCTCGTCTGCCGTGACCCGCTGGGTGCGCTGGTCGGGGTGGAGGTGAAATGCCGCACCACCGCACGCGCCGGCAGTGCGCTGGAGAGCGTTGATCGTCGACGGATCGGCCGCCTGCGGCGCTCGCTGGCGCGGTATGCGTCGACGAATGCAGCCCAGAGCCCCGGCGGGTTGCGGATCGATGTTGTCACCGTCACCCCCGGGGGAGACCACGACTGGCGGCTGGGCCGATTCGACGGCGTCGATGCCTGGTAGGTCGGCAGCGCGCGCTACCGGCTGAAGATCGCCTCCAGCGCCAGGATCGACTCGACATACGGCCTGGTCATCGCGTAGACCCCGTGCCGATCGGCTCCGCTCTGTCCCTGGTAGTAGGCCGCCAGCACCATCGCCCGGTCTCCGCCATACCGCTCGAAGTAGTGCCTCAGCAGGCGAACCCCCGCCCGAACGTTGGACGCGGGGTCGGCCAGGTTGACCGGTCCGCCGAGCATCGTGGAGGCGACCCAGTCCGCGGTCGGCGGGGTCAGCTGCATGACGCCGACCGCGCCGGCGCTGCTGACCACCGTTGGCTGCCAGCCCGACTCCTGCCACGCGAGCGCGAGCGCAAACGCGACCGGCACGCCCTGGGCGGTGGCTTCGGCAACGATGATTCGCCGAATCGGGTCGCGCGCAGCAACCAGTGCCGCCATCGCCGATGCCGCCGCCGCCGAGCCGGAGGATGCCGCGGCTCCGGGGATGGTGAGCCGCTGGCCGACCCGCAGGAAGGATGGATTGGCGATCCCGTTGGCCGCCACGATGGCGCCGATGGTGCTGCCGTAGCGCCGCGCGATGACGGTCAGGTTCTCCCCAGACGCGACCCGGTGGACGACGGGCGCCGGCGCGCTCGACCCCGATGGCGCCGATGGCGCCGATGCCGCCGCCGCCGAGCCGGAGGATGCCGCGGCTCCGGGGATGGTGAGCCGCTGGCCGACCCGCAGGAAGGATGGATTGGCGATCCCGTTGGCCGCCACGATGGCGCCGATGGTGCTGCCGTAGCGCCGCGCGATGACGGTCAGGTTCTCCCCAGACGCGACCCGGTGGACGACGGGCGCCGGCGCGCTCGACCCCGATGGCGCAGCCGCTGCGACCAGGATGCGCTGCCCGACCTGGATCCGGTTCGGGTTGACGATCCCGTTCAAACGCATCAGGTCCGCGACGCTGACTCCTTGCGTGACCGCGATCTGGCTGAGGGTGTCACCGCGGCGGACGACCACCACCCGGTCGGTGGCCGCGGTGGGGACGACCAGTGCAGCGCCACTCATGACGGCCGCCAGCACGGCGATGGAGAGGAGCGACCGTTGGCGGCGGCGAAGCATGATGGCCAGTCTCCGTACGTGACCGGATTGGCCAAAGGTGGCCGGCCGCAGTCACTTCCGCATCCTAGGTGCGACGCGGAGCGGGTCAACGTACGAGAGAAGGGGAGATTGGGGTACTTAGGTACTCCTCGGAGCCACCTGCCCTGGGGGCGGGCCGGGGGATCGAGCGTGGCGATGCTATACTCCGCCCCGTTCGGCCGACCGGTTCATCCCGGGCGAGCCGACGGGCGTTCCCATCACACACGCTCGCTGATCCGTGAATCATCGGTGCCCGCCGCCATCGGCGGGTCGATCCCGGAGCCGAAGGCGGGCGGAGGAAAGAACCGGAGGATTCACACTTGGCTGCCCTGACCATGAAGCAGCTACTCGAGGCGGGTGTCCATTTCGGCCACCAGACCCGGCGCTGGAACCCGAAGATGCGTGACTACATCTTCGCGGAGCGCAACGGCATTCACATCATCGACCTCGCCCAGACGGTGACCCGCCTGGAAGCGGCGCTCGAGTTCGTGCGCGAAACAATCCGTCGCGGCGACAGCATTCTGTTCGTCGGCACGAAGAAGCAGGCCCAGGAGTCGGTCGCGTCAGAGGCTGAGCGCAGTGGCCAGCACCATGTCAACAATCGGTGGCTGGGTGGGATGCTCACCAACTTCACCACCATCAAGCGGCGCATCCAGCGACTCGAGGCGCTCGAGGCTCGCCGTGACGCGGGAGAGTTTGAGCGGCTCACCAAGAAAGAGGCCGGCAAGCTCACCGAGGAGATCACCAAGCTGAACACGGCGCTGGGCGGCATCCGCCGCATGCGGCGTCTGCCGGGGGCGCTCTTCATCGTCGATCCGCACCGTGAGTCGATCGCGGTCCTCGAGGCCCGTCGGCTCGAGATCCCGATCGTGGCAATCACCGATACCAACTGCGATCCGGACCAGATCGACTGGGTGATCCCGGCAAACGACGACGCGATCCGGTCAGTTCGGCTCCTGTGCGCCCAGGTCGCGGACGCCGCGCTGGACGCCCATGCCGAGCGGCAGGCCCGCCTCGACGAGGAGTTCGAACAGGCCGAGGCGCTTCCGCCGGTCGATGAGGGCACGCTTGACGCCGAGGCTGACTACTCCGCTGCGCTGGCCGGGGGCGAAGCGCTCGTCTTCGAGCCCGAGCCGGAAGAGGACGAGGACGAGGAACGCCTCGCCCGGGCCCGCCGTGCCGCCGAGGGACCCGACGAAGAGACCGATGAGGACCCGACGCCCGACTGAGGGCGCCGTTGAGCACACCGAGGAAGGATTCGACCAGACGCGATGATCAGACCCGAGGACGTGAAGCGCCTCCGCGAGCAGACGGGGGCGGGGATCATGGACTGCAAGCACGCGCTCGAAGAGAGCGGAGGGGACGTCGAGAAGGCACTCCTCTGGCTCAAGGAAAAGGGCCTCGCGACCGCGGCCAAGAAGTCCGGGCGTGCGGCCCGGGAGGGCGTCATCGCGAGCTACATTCACCACGGATCGCGCCTCGGCGTCATCCTGGAGTTGAACTGCGAGACCGACTTCGTCGCGCGTACCGATGATTTCCAGCAGCTCGCCCGTGAGTTGGCGATGCAGGTCGCCGGCCTGTCGCCGAGCTACGTGAGCCGCGACGATGTGCCTGCGGCAATCGTCGAGGAGCAGCGGCGGACGTTCGCCGAGGAAGCGGAGCGCGAGGGCCGCCCCGCCGATCGTATCGCCATGATCGTTGACGGCAAGCTCGGCAAGTGGTTCGAATCGAACTGCCTGCTGGAGCTCCCGTATCGGGATACCGACCGGAAGATCGGCGACCTGATAACCGACAAGATCGCGCTGCTCGGTGAGAACATTCGGGTGGCTCGATTCTCGCGCCTGGCGGTGGGGGACACCGCTCCCGAATCCGCGGAGGAGGCGGCCTAGGTGGACCTCTCTCACGCCACGTCCGAGCTCACTGCGTCGCAGCCGCGCCGCGTGCTGCTCAAACTTTCCGGCGAGGCGCTGCTCGGCGACCGGCAGTACGGGATCGACCCCGATGTGGTGCGCGACATTGCCCAGCAGATTGCCGCCGGCCGAAAGGAAGGGCTCGAGGTCGCGGTCGTGGTCGGCGGGGGGAACATCTTCCGTGGCCTCGCGGCGGCCTCGGCCGGGATGGATCGGGCGACCGCCGACTACATGGGGATGCTGGCCACGGCGATGAATGGGCTTGCGCTGCAGGACGCGATCGAGCAGGCCGGCTGCCCGACGCGGGTGATGAGCGCCATCGCCATGAACGAGATCGCGGAGCCCTACATCCGCCGGAGGGCGGTGCGGCACCTGGAGAAGGGACGTGTCGTCGTGCTCGTGGCCGGAACCGGCAACCCGTACTTCACGACCGATACGGCGGCCACCCTGCGTGCCGTCGAGATGGCGGCCGAGGTGATCCTCAAGGCCACCCGGGTGGACGGGGTGTACGATGCCGATCCGGAGAAGAATCCCAACGCCTCGCGCTACGCGCGGATCGGCTACACCGAGTTTCTGGCCAACCGGCTCGAGGCGCTCGACGCCACCGCGGTGAGCCTGGCGATGGATAACGAGATGCCGATCGTGGTCTTCGACATGACGCCCCCCGGCAACATCCTGAGGGCGATCCGCGGGGAGGGGATCGGGACCGTCATCGGCCCTGAGGTGACGAGTTGACGCACCCTGACGTGCTTGCTGCGGAGCCGAAGATGCAGCGTGGCATCGAGGCCATGGAGCGTGACTTTGCCGCGATCCGTACCGGCCGGGCGTCGACCGCGCTCGTCGAGCGGATCAACGTGGACTACTACGGGACACAGACCCCGCTGAACCAGATTGCCGGGATCAGCACACCCGACTCGCACCTCATCGTGATCCAGCCATGGGACCGCTCGGTCCTGTCCGCGATCGAGCGAGCGATCCTCAAGAGCGATATCGGGCTCATGCCGAACGTTGACGGGACGGTCGTCCGGCTTAACGTCCCACCGCTGACCGAGGAGCGTCGACGCGAGATGGTCAAGCAGGTGCGCCGTCGCGCCGAGGATGGTCGGGTCGAAGTGCGGGGACACCGTCGCGAGGCGGCTGACCACCTCAAGCGCGCCCTGCGCGAAGGTTCCATCTCCGAAGATGAAGAGCGGCGCGAGCTCGACGCGCTCCAGCGCCTGACCGACCGCTTCATCGACGCGATCGACGCCCGGGCCGAGCACAAAGAAGCTGAAGTGATGGAGGTCTGAGGCACTGCCGCTCCGTGAGCATCCGCGACACGTCGCGATCATCATGGACGGTAACCGCCGCTGGGCCGCAGCGCGCGGACTACCTCCCATCGCGGGCCACGTCCAGGGCGTGGAGGCGATCCGCCCCGTTGTTCGCATGGCACCCGACCGCGGGATCGAGGTCCTCTCCCTGTATGTCTTCAGCCAGGAGAACTGGCGTCGCTCGGATGAGGAGGTGGCCGGGCTCTTCGGCCTGATCGACGACGCCGTGCGCAGACACACCGACGAGTTGATCGAAGAGGGGATCCGCGTTCGAGTCATCGGTCGCCTGCACGAGGCGCCCCTCGAGATCCAGCGCTCGATCGGGGAGGCGGAGGAACGGACACGCGGCGGCACGCGGATGGCGCTCAACATCGCCTTCAACTATTCGGGCCGGTCCGAGATCGTCGATGCGGCACGTGCCCTGGTCGCCTCTGGCGTGGCGCCTGAGTCGATCGACGAGGCCGCGGTCGCCGAGCGCATGTACACGGCCGGTCAACCCGACCCCGACCTGATCATCCGCACCGGCGGCGAACAGCGCACCAGCAACTTCCTGCTGTGGCAGGGCGCCTACGCGGAGCTGGTTTTCATCTCCACGCTGTGGCCAGACTTCGGCGCCACGGACCTCGACGAGGCGATCGCCGAGTTTGCAGCGCGCCAGCGCCGCTACGGGGCATGATCGACAGCATGCTTCGGACTCGTCTCATCACCGCCGCGCTGCTGGGCCCGCTGGTGATCGTGATCGCCATTCTCGGAGAGCCGTGGCTCTCGATCATGATCGGTGCGGTCATCGTCCTCGGCATGATCGAGCTGACCGCCCTGCTGCGGGCTGCCGGCTACGAGCCGCCGCCAAGGCTCACCGTCGGCGTTGGCCTACTCGTCGGAGCGGCAGGGCTGGTGGCGGCCAATCGGTCGATCAGCGACGGCCCGCTGGCGGATCTCACGCGAGCCGTTGGCCCGCTCGGCCTGCCAGCGCTCGCCATGGTCGGCGCGACCGTGGCGCTGGCGCTGGCGGGCTTCACGCGCGCCGATCCTCGGAGTGGATTCGCTACGTGGGCCACCACCACCTTCGGCGTCGCGTACCTGGGGCTGCTGGCGCCCTTCATCGTGGTCGTCGGGCACCTGTCACCGCCCGGCGGGGCACCGGCCTCGGAGGTCGGAGTCCTCGACCTCGGATCCGGCACCGCCTGGCTGCTGCTCCTGATCATGGTCGTGTGGGGCTACGACTCGGGCGCCTACCTGGTTGGCCGCTGGCTGGGACGGCGACGTCTGATCGCCCATATCAGCCCGTCGAAGACGATCGAGGGCCTCGCCGGCGGACTGCTGGTCGCCACGGTCGCTGCCGGTCTCGGGGTCGCCATCGTTGGCCTCGATGCGTGGCACGCGGTCGTCATCGGTCCGCTGCTCGGGCTCGCCGCGCAGGCGGGCGACCTGGCTGAGTCACTGGTGAAGCGGGCCGCGGGGCGCAAGGAATCGGGCTCGCTAATCCCCGGACACGGAGGGATGCTCGACCGGGTCGATTCGTTCCTGTTCGCCGCACCCGTGCTTGCCGGCTACGCCCTCGTGGTTGTCGGCTTCGGGCTGTGATCGGCGTCGTCGTCCTCGGCTCAACCGGCTCGATCGGCAGCCAGACGCTCGAGGTGCTGTTGGCGCATCCCGACCACTTCTCGGTGCGCGGGCTCGCCTCGGGGCACGCATCGGCGGTCTTCGCCGAGCAGCTCGCCGCGTGGCCCGAGGCGCGCGCGTGGACCCCGGGTACGAGGCCGGCTGCGATCGAACGGTCCCGCTGGGTGGACGGCGGCCTCGAGGAGATGGCCACCCTCGATGGTGCCGGGATGGTGGTGGTGGCCACCACCGGGATGGCCGCCCTGCCCGCAGTGCTGGCTGCGTTGGGCGCCGGCCGACGGGTTGCGCTGGCCAACAAGGAGACCCTCGTCGTCGGTGGACACCTCGTCGCCGCAGCGCTCGATCGCGCAGGCGGCGAGCCGCTCGATCGCCTGCGGCCGATCGACTCGGAGCACTCCGCGATCTGGCAGTGCCTGCGCGGGGAACGGATCGCCGATGTGGCGCGTCTGATCCTCACCGCCTCCGGCGGGCCGTTCCGTGACCGTGCCCTCACCGAGCTCGGGTCCGCGACTCCCGACGAGGCGCTGGCGCATCCGACCTGGCGGATGGGTCCCAAGGTCTCCATCGACTCGGCGACCATGGTCAACAAGGCGTTCGAGGCGATCGAGGCGAAATGGCTGTACCGGCTCCCCTACGATAGGATTGCTGCCGTGATCCACCC
This sequence comes from Chloroflexota bacterium, assembly GCA_040882375.1. Classification (GTDB taxonomy): domain Bacteria; phylum Chloroflexota; class Limnocylindria; order QHBO01; family QHBO01; genus CF-167. The sequence goes on along the minus strand of JBBEBK010000091.1, from coordinate 14,857 downwards.
CCGCAGCGTCGTGCACTCCCTGGTCGAATTCACCGATGGCTCGTTCAAGGCGCAGCTCGGAGCGCCGGACATGCGCCTCCCGATCCAGTACGCGCTGACCCACCCGGACCGCCTCCCGTCGCCGGCGCTTCGCACGTCCCCCGAGGAGTGGGGGAAGCTCGAGTTCGCCGCGCTGCTGCCGGGTCGATTCCCGGCCTATGACACGGTCCGTGCAGCGGCCGCGGCGGGCGGCAACCGTGGAACGATCCTGAACGCCGCCGACGAAGTGGCAGTCGCCGCCTTCCTGGCCGGATCGTTGCGGTTCGACCAGATCGCCGGCGTGCTCGAGCGATCCGTCGCGCGCTGGGGAGGCCATGCGGAGCCCGAACTCGCTGAGATCGTCGCGCTCGATGCCGACGTGCGGGCGGTCCTCAGCGCCGAGCTGGACCTGGGGGGTGTCGCCTAGATGGACGTCCTGGGCACCATCCTCGCCTTCCTGGCGGTCCTGGTGATCCTCGTCCTGGTCCATGAGCTTGGACACTTCGCGGTGGCCAAGTGGACCGGGATCACCGTCCAGGAGTTCGGGGTCGGCTTCCCGCCACGCATCGGGTCCGTCGTCTGGCGCGGCACGCGCTACTCGCTCAACGCGATACCACTCGGCGGCTTCGTCAAGATGCTCGGCGAGGACGGCGACGTGGAGGCCGAGAAGATGCGCCAGCGCGGCCTCTCCGACGCGGCCATCGACAAGGCGATGGCCGGTGCCTTCAACCGAAAGCCGATCTGGGTGCGGATGCTGGTGCTGCTGGCCGGCGTCGGCATGAACTTCCTCCTGGCCGGCATTCTGTTCAGCGTGGCGTTGAGCCTGCCGATCCAGCAGGGTCGCGGCCCGCTGACCGTCACGGAGGTGCAGGCGGGCAGCCCGGCAGTCGCCGCTGACCTGCGGGTGGGCGACATCATCGTCTCGGCCGACGGCCAGACCTTCGCCGTGTCACGTGACCTGACCGCCTACGTGCGCTCGCACGCGGGCCGCGTGGTCGCCTTGACGGTCATCCGCGCTGGCGAGGAGGTCGTCCTCGAGGTCACGCCACGTACGTTGACGCCGGCCGATGAGGCGCGCGGTCTTGGTGCGGTGGGATTCACCTACGATCCAGAGGAGCTCGTTGAAGTACCGGCATCAACAGCCGGTCCGGTGACAGCGCTGGCCGCCGGCTTTGGAGCGACTTGGGACCTGGCGATCCAGATTCCGGGCGGCCTGGCCGACGCGGTGGCAGGCCTGATCGGCCTCTCGCCGGATGCCGGATCGGCGGTCGGGCCGATCGGGATCGCCGAAGAGACGGGTCGTGTGCTTGGCGCGCCGCTGGTCAGCCAGCTGATCTTCGTGGGCATCCTTTCGGTCAACCTCGCGGTGCTCAACGTGCTCCCCTTTCCGCCCCTCGACGGGGGCCGCATCCTGGTGACTCTCATCGAGGCCATCCGGCGACGCCGGCTTCCCGCGGAGCGTGAGGCGCTGATCTATCTCACCGGATTCACGGTGCTGATCGTGCTCGTTGTCCTCATCTCGATCCGGGACGTCGCCAACCTCATCGGCGGCTAGGTCAGACCATCCTCTGCGCTCACCGGCTCGATTCGCCCGGTGGCGATGATCGGTGGCTGCTGGTATACTCCGGGCGGTTTCGCGGACCGTGAGCGGACCGAATCGGATATTGATTGTGAGTACTTACGTGGGTCGGTTCGCCAGTCCCACGTTCTTTTTTTCCCCGGCGGGGAGCGAGGTGTGGATGTGAACCGGGACTTCGTCGGAGCGCTGCTCCAGCTGAACGCCGAGAAGGGCGTTCCCCAGGAGATCCTCATCCAGACCCTGGAGCAGGCGATCGAATCTGCGTACCGGCGCAACGCCGACGCGCCGGAGAACGTGGTTGTTCGCGTCGACCCTGAGAGCGGTCAGATCGCGGTCTACCGTGAGTACGAAGTCGTTGCCACGCCGGACGAGGTGGTCGATCCCGAACTCCAGATGCTCGTCGGCGACGCCCAGAAGATCGACGCGACCACCGGGGTCGGCGCCAAGGTGCGCGTTCCCGAGAACGTAACCCAGGCGCAGCTCGGCCGGATCGCCGCCCAGACCGCCGGACAGGTCTATCGCCAGCGCCTCCGCGAGGCGGAGCGCGACGTGGTCTACAGCCAGTACGCCAGCCGCGAAGGCGAGATCATGACCGGCGTCGTGCACCGGACGACGGACCAGGCCGTCGTGCTCGACATGGGCAAGGGTGTGGAAGCGGTTCTGGCCGTCGGCGAGCAGCTGGCGGGGGAGCACTATAGAATCGGTCAGCACCTGAAGGCCTACGTCCTCGAAGTGCGCCGCACCACCCGTGGTCCGGTGCTGGTCGCCAGCCGCACCCATCGGGGCTTCCTGCGCCGCCTGATGGAGATGGAGATCCCTGAGATCTACAACGGCACGGTGGTGATCCGCGGCATCGCGCGCGAGGCGGGGAGCCGCTCGAAGGTCGCGGTGGAGAGCCGACAACCGGGCGTGGACGCCAAGGGCGCCGCGGTCGGGCAGCGGGGCGCGCGCATCCAGGCGATCGTCGCCGAGTTGAACGGCGAAAAGGTCGACGTGGTGCTGTGGAGCGACGATCCGGCGCAGTTCGTCGCCGAGGCGCTCTCGCCGGCAGAGGTGTTGAACGTGCGGATCGACGAAGAGCACAAGATCGCCAACGTCGTCGTGCCCGAGCGCCAACTCTCGCTGGCGATCGGCAAGGAGGGCCAGAACGCACGGCTCGCCGCCAAGCTGACCGGGTGGCGCATCGACATCAGATCCGATGCCGGCGTGGCCACCGCGGCCGCGGCGCACGGCAGTGTCCCCGACGAGCACAGCTCGCCCGCGGAGGAGGCGGCCGATGCCGAAGCGAAGGCCTGACCATCAGCCGCAGCGCTCGTGTGCCGTCTGCCGCGGCGTGCACCCGAAGCAGTCGATGACCCGCATCGTGCGCCGCGTTGATGGCTCGCTGGCGCTCGACCCGACCGGCCGGGCGGCCGGGCGCGGCACCTATCTGTGCGACGCGGCCGCCTGCCACGATCCGACTCGCCTGGGCGAAGGTGTCCGCCGAGCGCTCGGCACCGACGCGGGACTTGACCAGCTGACCGGGGAGCTCACGCATGCCTCCGCGTAGGTACATTCCGCGCCGCGGACCACGGCCCCAGCGTCGCCGTGGGGCGGGGAGCAACGGCGGGGTGGCCACCCAGGCTGCGGTTGTGGTGCGTCCGACCGGCCCGGTCGAGCTGCCCGCATCGGTGGTCGTCAAGGACCTGGCGGAGACGCTCGGCGTGAGCCACGCCGATGTGATCAAGGAGCTGATCCGCAACGGCATCTTCGCGAGCATCAACCAGTCGATCGACTTCGATACAGCCTCGTTGGTGGCGGCCGAACTCGGCTTCGAGACGGTCCAGAGCGGGATCGCCGAGCGAGCATCCGCCGAGGCAGCAGCGCAGCAGGAGATCGTCGCCCCGGGGAGCGATGCCGACGGCAGCGGAAAGCCGGTCCTGTGGGCCGACGACGCACCCGAGGACCTGGTCACCCGCGCCCCGATCGTGACGATCATGGGCCACGTGGACCACGGCAAGACCAGCCTGCTCGACGCGATCCGCAGCAGCCGGGTCGCAGCGGGGGAGCGGGGAGGCATCACCCAGCACATCGGTGCGTCCGAGGTCGTGCACAACGACAAGCGCATCGTCTTCCTCGACACACCGGGCCACGAGGCGTTCACCGCCATGCGCGCCCGCGGCGCGCAGGTGACCGACATCGCGATCATCGTGGTGGCCGCCGACGACGGGGTCATGCCGCAGACCAAGGAGGCGATCGATCACGTCCGGGCGGCCCGCGTCCCGATGATCGTCGCCATCAACAAGATCGACAAGCCCGACGCCAACCCGGACCGAGTGAAGCAGGAGCTCGCCGACCACAAGGTCCTGATCGAGGAGTACGGGGGCGACGTGATCGCCGTGGCCGTCTCGGCGAAGCAACGCACGGGCCTCGAGGAGCTCCTCGAGATGATCCTGCTGGTTGCCGACCTGCAGGACCTCAAGGCGAATCCGACGCGCCGCGCGATCGGAACCATCGTCGAGTCGAAGATCGAGAAAGGACGCGGCAACGTCGCCACCGTGCTGGTGCAGACCGGCACGCTCAAGATCGGCGACATCGTGGCGGTGGGGCGTACGTCGGGGCGCGTGCGTGCCCTGCAGAACGCCGCCGGCAAGCGGGTGAAGACCGCCGAGCCGGCCACCGCGGTCGAGATCATCGGTCTCGATGACCTGCCGGAGGCGGGCGACATCCTGCGTGTCGTGGAGGACGAGAAGACGGCGCGCGACCTGGCCGAGGCAGCGGCCCGTGCCGGCCAGGGGAAGACCGCCCGGACGCTCGAGGAGATCAGCGCGCTGATCGGATCGGCCGAGGTCAAGGAGCTCCGCGCCGTGCTCAAGACCGACGTGCAGGGGTCGCTGGGCGCCATTCGGCACGCGCTCGAGCGTCTGAATACCGCCGAGGTGCGCATCAACGTGATCTCTGAGGGCGCCGGCGAGATCAACGAGTCCGACGTCCAGCTGGCGACCGCGTCGGATGCCGTGGTGATCGGCTTCAATACCAGGCCGGACCCCGGAGCCCAGCGTGCGATCGATGTCACCGGGGTCGACGTACGCCTGTATGACGTGATCTACAAGCTGACCGATGACCTCGGTGCCGCGCTGCGCGGGATGCTCACGCCGAAGCTCGTTGAGCAGGTCGAGGGGCACGCCGAGGTGCGTCTGGTGATCAAGGCCGGCAAGGCCGGAAACGTCGCCGGCTCCTACGTCGTGGATGGCCGGATCGTGCGCGGGGGATCCGCCAGGCTCTACCGGGCCGGGGCGCTGATCGGCGAGACCCGCATCGAGTCGCTGAAGCGCTTCAAGGATGACGTTCGCGAAGTGGCCAACGGGTTCGAGTGCGGCATCGGCCTCGGCAACGCCGAGATCGCCGAGGGGGACGTCATCGAGTGTTACCAGATGGTGTCCGAGTCAGCGTGACGGGACGCGGATGAGCCAGCGCACCGATCGCCTCGACAGCCAGATCCGGCAGGAACTGATGGACCTCCTCCAGCGGGAGATGGCCGATCCGCGCATCGGCTTCGCCACCGTGACCCGCGTCGAGACGGCCCGCGACCTGGGGCACGCCAGGGTCTGGGTCAGCGTGCTCGGAACCGATGAGGAACGCGAGCGCTCCATGAAGGCCCTGCAGGTCGCGACCCCATGGCTGCGGCGCCGGCTCGGGGACCGGCTCACGCTGCGTCATGTGCCCGAACTGTCGATCCGCCTCGACGAATCGATCGCGTCGGGCGACCGCGTCCTGCGGCTGCTGCGCGAACTCGACGAAGAGCACGCCGCGTCCCACACCGATGAGAGCCCCGACTCTTGATGCACGAGGTCGTCGAAGCGCTCCGGTCGGCCGACCGGATCACCACCTTCTGCCACGAGAACCCCGACGCGGACACGCTCGGTGCTGCCCTCGCCATCGCGCTCGCCGGCCGGCGCCTGGGGAAGCTGACCGAGGTGGTGAGCGTCGACCCGCCGCCGCCCTTCCTGGCCTTCATGCCCGGCGTGGAGGAGGTGCGCCGCACTCCGCTGCTCGAGCCCGACGTGGCGGTCATCCTGGATGCCGGTGAGATGAGCCGGATCGGCGCCGTGGCGTCCGACGAGGCCGAGTGGTTCGCCCGCGCGCGGATCGTGAATATCGATCACCACGTCAGCAACCCGGGCTTCGGCGGCGCGACCTGGGTCGACCCGCAGGCTGCGGCGACCTGCGAGCTGGTCGCCCTGCTGCTTCCCGAGCTGGGGGTTCCGCTCGACGTCACGCTGGCCACGCTGCTGATGGCCGGAATCGTCCAGGACACGCACACCTTTGCGCATCCCAACGCCACGGCGCGCACCCTGCGCGTCTCCGCCGACCTGGTGGAGGCCGGCGCCCCGCTCACCGCCATCAATCGCGCGATCTACGCGGACAAGCCGTTCAGCACCCTGGCCCTGTGGGGAATGATGCTTGCCGGCATCGGCGAGCGGCTCGACGGGCGGATCGTTCACGCGTCGATGACCACCGCCATGCTCACCGCCACCGGGGAGCTGCCGACGGCGTCCGAAGGCTTCGTCGATCTCCTCGCATCGACTCGCAGCGCGGACGTCACGATCCTGCTCAAGGAGATCACCGCGACCGAGACCCGAGCGAGTGTCAGGACCACCGAACGCGCGGACGCCGTGGCGATCACCTCCGCGTTCGGCGGCGGCGGCCACGTCCGGGCAGCCGGCTGCACGGTGCGCGCGCCGATTGACGAGGCGCGGGTCCTGGTCCTCGCCGAGGCGGAGCGCCAGCTCCTGCGCCAGCCGGACGATGCACGGAGTCGTTAATCTCGACAAGCCGGTTGGGCCGACCTCGCATGACATGGTCGGCCTGCTGCGCCGTCTCAGCGGCACGCGGCGCATCGGACATGCCGGTACGCTCGACCCGTTCGCCTCGGGGGTGCTGCCGATCCTGGTCGGCTCGGCGACCCGATTCAGCCAGGAGCTGACGGGCGGTGCGAAGCGCTACGAAGCGGTGATCCGGCTCGGCAGCCGGTCGGCCACCGACGACGCCGAAGGACCGCTGGAGCCGGTAGACGAACCCCCCGACGCAAGCATCGCTGCCGCCGCGTTGCAGCACTTCGTCGGCACCTTTGATCAGCTCCCGCCGGTCTTCTCGGCACGGAAGCAGGGCGGCCGAGTGGCGCACCGCGCCGCGCGCGCAGGGTCGCCCATAGAGCTCCCCGCCCGCCGTGTCACCGTCGACTCGATCGAGCTGCTGGGTGCCGATCGGGGCGACGGCTGGCTCGACCTGCGCATCGACCTACGCTGCCAGGCCGGTGCGTACGTGCGCTCCATCGCGCGTGACGTCGGAGCGGCGTTGGGCTGTGGGGGCCACCTGCACGCGCTGCGACGCCTCGAGGCGGCAGGGCTTCACGTCGACGACGCCATCACGCCCGTGCAGCTCGAGGCGCTCGCGTCGGACGGACGGCTTGTTGAGGCGATACGCCCGGTCGCCGACCTGCTCACCCTGCCCCGCCTCGACGTGTCAGAGCTCGAGGCGGATCGCTTCCGGCATGGCTCGACGGTCCACCTGACGGCACCCTCGAATGATGGTCGCACGGCCGTGTTTGTCACGGGATCGTTGTTGGGGATCGGCACGGTGCGCCTGGGCTGGCTGCAGCCTGACAAGGTGATCCCGCTGCGGGAGGACGGCCGACCATGAGCGTCGAGCCGGTCGGGGTGGGGGCCTTGCCGCCCATCGGGCCCGCGGTTCTCACCATGGGCGTCTTCGACGGCCTGCACGCCGGCCACCGCGCGATCCTGGAGGCCGCCCGCGCCGCCGCGGTCGAACGTGCCATACAGAGCGTGGCGCTCGTCTTCGACCCCCATCCTGAGGAGGTCCTGCGACCGGGGCTGGTCGTGCCGTATCTCGCGCCGCCGGCGGCCAACCTGACGCGCATCCGGCAACTGGGAGTCGATTGGGCGCTGGCGATCCGCTTTGATGCCACGCTGCGTTCGCTGACGGCGGAGGACTTCCTCGCCGCGTTCGCGCCGGCGCTCGACCTTCGCGCGCTCGTCATGTCACCCGAGAGCGCGTTCGGCCGCAATCGGGGCGGGACGGTCGCCCGCATGCGGGAGCTCGGCCTGGTGCGCGGCTTTGAGGTCCTGGTCGTGGAGCCGGTGCTCATTGATGGGACGGTCGTGTCGTCGAGCCGGGTGCGCGAAGCGATCGAGGCCGGCAACGTATCGATTGCTCGTCGGCTTGGCTCTCCGGCGTACCTGGAGGGCACGGTGGTCCCGGGAGATGGCCGCGGGCACGAGCTCGGCTTCCCGACCGCCACCCTTGGCTTCGACTACGTGCCTGCCATGCCCCGGACCGGCGTCTACGCTGGGCTGGTCACGCATAGGTCGGGGGGTGCGTTGGCCGCCCATCCGGCGCTGGTCAGCATCGGTGTCCGCCCGACCATCCGCGATGACCGCGCCGTCCTGGTGGAGACCCACCTCCTCGATTTCACCGGAGACCTGTACGGCCACCGCATCGCAGTCGAGCTGGTCTCCCGGCTGCGGGATGAGCTCCGCTTCGCCTCAGCCGCTGCGCTCATCGAGCAGATGCAGCGCGACGTCGTCGATGGACATCGCGTCCTCGCCGACTGGCCAGGATCGCCTGCCTGACGCCCCCCGACCGAGGGCGACCCGGGACGGAGGAGGGGCCGGTCTGGTACGATGCCGACGACTAGGAATGACTGTTGGAGGAATAGGTGCCGCTCGCTAAGGACGCGAAAAGCGCGATCATGGACGACTACGCCACACACGATGGCGATACCGGCTCCCCCGAGGTACAGATCGCGCTCCTGACCGAGCGTATCGCGTCTCTGACGGAGCATCTGCGCACGTACCAGAACGACAACCACTCGCGCCGAGGACTGCTCAAGCTCGTCGGTCAGCGCCGTCGGCTGCTGGCCTACCTCGTCCGCAACGACGTTGACCGTTACCGCGCCGTGATCGCGCGGCTTGGACTGCGCCGCTAACCAGACACACGCATGCCGGGCGCCGCTGCGCCCGGTCACGCGGATCCGGCACAGCGTCCGCGTCGGAACCCATGGCGCTCAACGGCGCCGACCAACCAATCGCCCACTGCGCCCGCAAAGGCCGCCGCCCGCACCGAGCCCGAAGAGAGGGACGGTCTCTGGGATGAGCGCCGGGGCGCGCAGGGGCACACACAGACACTCGGAGGAACATGTGGCAATCAAAGTAGACGCCGAGATCGGCGCCCAGACCTTCTCACTCGAGGCGGGCAAGCTCGCCGAACAGGCGGATGGTGCCGTCCTGGTTCGGTACGGCGACACCGTGCTGCTGGCGACCGCGGTCTCCGGCGAGCCGCGCGAGGGGATCGACTTCTTCCCGCTCACCATTGATTACGAAGAGCGCATGTACGCCGCGGGCAAGATCCCCGGCGGCTTCATCAAGCGCGAGTCGCGCCCGTCGGAGGCGGCCATCCTGGCGATGCGCCTGACTGACCGGCCGATCCGCCCGCTCTTCCCCAAGGGCTACAAGCAGGACGTCCAGATCGTGCTGACCGTGCTGTCGGCCGACCAGGAGAATGACCCCGACATCCTCGCCATCAACGGCGCCTCGGCCGCGCTGGCGATCAGCAGCATCCCGTTCCTCGGACCGGTGGGTGCGGTGCGCGTCGGCTACATCGACGGCGCGTTCGTCACCAATCCGACCACCACGCAGCTCGACAGCAGCTCGCTCGACCTTGTCGTGGCCGGGACGCGCGACGCCGTGATGATGGTCGAGGCGGGCGCCAAGATCCTGCCCGAGTCGCTCATGGCTGACGCCATCGAGTACGCGCATGCCGAACTGCAGAAGAGCATCGAGCTCCAGGATCGCCTGGTGGCCACGGCGGGCAAGGCGAAGAAGCTGCCCTTCCTCGGTCCGAAGGCCGACTCAATCGTCAAGCTCGGCGCCGAGCTGGCGACCGGCACGGCCGAGTTCATCGTCTTCGACGTCGAGACGACCGCCATGAAGCCGGAGAACGGCTACATCGTGGACATCGCCGCGCTGCGCGTGAAGGGCGGCAAGGTGGTCGACCGCTTCGAGAGCCTCGCCAACCCCGGGCGCTCGATCGTCGGGCACCAGATTCATGGCCTCAGCGACGCCGACGTGGCCGGCGCCCCGACCGCCGCCGAAGTGCTGACCAAGTTCGCCGCCTGGGCCGGTGAGACCCCGGTCGTGGCGCATAACGTCGGTTTCGATCTGCCGTTCGTCCTGCGCCACATGCCGAGCGAGGCAAACTGGCAGCCCAGGGCGGTGTACGACACCCTTGAGCTCGCCTACCAGCTCTACCCCGATGCGGGGAGCTACAAGCTCGGTGACCTGCTGCGCTTCGTGTTCGGGCGCGACCACGCCGCGGCGCACCGTGCCATGCCGGACGCCGAGGCCACCGCCGAGCTGTTCATCGACCTGACGACCGGACTGTCGGAACGCCTCGACCGGATCCGCGGCGACATCGCCGCTGAGATCCGCCGCGGCCGCGACGACTACAACCGCGCCGAGCAGGGGGAGCGACTCGAGGACCTGCGTCGCCAGCACGGCATCGCCTCGCCGCTCATGGAGGTGCTGACCAAGGCCACCTCGCGGGAGCTGGTCCTCTCGGAGAACATCCGCATCGACGGACGCGACACGAAGACGATCCGGCCGATCTCGGTCGAGGTCGGCGTGCTGCCGCGAACGCACGGCTCGGGGATCTTCACCCGCGGCCAGACGCAGGCGTTGAGCATCGCCACGCTCGGACCGTCCAGCGATGTGCAGCGGCTCGACACGATCTCGCCGGAGACCGAGAAGCGCTACCTGCACCACTACAACTTCCCGCCCTACTCGGTCGGTGAGACCCGCCCGATGCGCGGCCCCGGTCGTCGCGAGATCGGCCACGGTGCACTCGCCGAGCGCGCCCTGGTGCCGGTCCTGCCGACAGCCGAGGAGTTCCCGTACGTGATCCGCATCGTCTCCGAGGTGGTGAGCAGCAACGGCTCGACCAGTATGGCCAGCACCTGCGGCTCGACCCTGGCCCTGATGGATGCGGGCGTCCCGATCAAGGCGCCTGTCGCCGGCGCGGCGATGGGCCTGATCACCGACCCGGCAACCGGTCGGTACGCGGTCCTCACCGACATCACTGGCAAGGAAGACGCCTACGGGGACATGGACTTCAAGGTGGCCGGGACCGCTGAAGGCGTGACCGCGCTGCAGATGGACATCAAGGTGCAGGGCATCACCATCGCCACGATGCGTGACGCACTCGAGCAGGCCCGCGTGGCCCGGCTCGCCATCCTGGACAAGATGACCGCGGTGATCAGCGCCAGCCGTTCAGAGCTGTCGCCGTACGCGCCGCGGATCACCACCATCAAGATCCCGGTCGACAAGATCCGCGACGTCATCGGCTCGGGTGGCAAGGTGATTCGGCAGATCGTGGCCGAGACCGGAACCCAGATCAACGTCGAGGACGACGGCACCATCCAGATCGCGGCCACCTCCACCGAGGCGGCGCAGAAGGCGATCGCCTGGATCGAGGGCCTGACCCGGGACGTCGAGGTCGGCAAGGAGTACCTCGGCAAGGTGACCCGGATCATGAACTTCGGGGCCTTCGTCGAGATCCTTCCGGGCAAGGAGGGGCTGGTGCACATCAGCCAGCTCGCCGACGTCCGGGTGGCTCGCGTCGAGGACGTGGTCAGCATCGGCGACGAGCTGATGGTGGTCGTCACCGAGGTGGATCGCATGGGGCGCGTCAACCTGAGCCGCCGCGCGGCGATGGAGCGTCACATGGCGAAGGCCGGCGCGAACCAGTCCTAGGAACCGATAGCGGCC
>JBBEBK010000091.1:0-3426 GCA_040882375.1 Chloroflexota bacterium | reverse complement strand
GGGGGGGGGGGGCCCCCCGCAACCGAAGAGCAGGGAGGGTCGCCACCCGGATGGGCGCGGAGGCGCTGGCGCAGATCGCTGCCGAGATCGGCGGCTGCACCCGATGCCCGCTGCACGCGGGTCGCACCCGCACGGTCCCCGGCGAGGGGAATCCGCTGAGCGACGTGCTGCTGGTGGGGGAGGGTCCCGGCGCCCGCGAGGATGCGACCGGCCGACCCTTCGTAGGCCCCGCCGGGCAGCTGCTCGACGAGCTCCTGCGATCGATCGGGTGGGCCCGCGGGGACGTCTTCATCGCCAACGTGGTGAAGTGCCGGCCACCGGGCAACCGGGATCCCGAGCCGGAGGAGATCGCCACCTGCGGCGGGTACCTGGACCGCCAGGAGCGGGCGCTTGACCCGGTGGTCATCGTGACGCTCGGGCGACACTCCCTGCGCCGCTACCTGCCTGATGCGCGGATCAGCGCGGTACACGGCGCGCTGCGCCGATCAAGCGGGCGCTTCATCTTCCCGATGTACCATCCAGCTGCGGCGCTGCACCAGTCCTCGCTGCGCGAGACCCTGTTCACCGACATGCGGGGACTGCCGGCGGCGCTGCTGGCCGCGCGCGAGGCCCTCGAGGCCGAGCGGGTGTCATCGGTTCTGCGAGCCAACCCCGAGCCGGCACCGGTGGAACCGGCGACATCGGTCGACGAGGCCGAACAACTACCCCTCTTTTAGGAGCACCATGGCAGACACACTACGCATCATTCCGCTCGGCGGGTTGGGCGAGGTCGGCAAGAACATCACCGTCATCGAGGTCGCCGGGGAGATCCTGGTGGTCGACTGCGGCCTCGCCTTTCCGGACCCGGACATGCTCGGCATCGACCTGGTCATCCCCGATGTCACCTACCTGGAGCAGAACCGCGACCGTGTCCGGGCGATCCTGCTGACCCACGGACACGAGGACCACACCGGCGCTCTGCCGTACGTCCTGCCCAAGATCCCGGGCACGCCGATCTACAGCAGTCGCCTCACGGCGGGGCTGGTCACCGGGAAGCTCAAAGAGCACAAGCTGCTTGGCCAGACGCGACTGGAAGTCGTGGAGCCGGCCGTCGAGTTCCGCATCGGCGCATTCGCGATCACCCCGTTCCGGGTCAATCACTCGATCCCCGACGGGCTCGGGTACGCCATCCGCACCCCGCTCGGCACCATCGTCCACACCGGCGACTTCAAGTTCGACCACACGCCGCCGGACGGTCGACGGGCGGACCTTGGCCTGATCGCTGAGATCGGCAACCGCGGGGTCGAGTTCCTCCTGTCGGACTCGACGCGGGCCGAACGCGACGGCTACACCCTGTCGGAGACGACCGTCGGCGACTCCCTGCACCAGCTGATCGGCGAGGCGACCGGACGCGTCATCGTGGCGACCTTCGCCAGCAACATCGGGCGCGTCCAGCAGGTGATCGACGCCGCCTGGGCGCACGGACGCAAGATGGTGGCGCTCGGCCGCAGCATGGAGCAGAACACCGCCATCGCCATCGAGTTGGGCTACCTCGACCCGCGTGAAGGGACGCTGGTCAAGAAGGACTCGCTCGGCCGCCTGCCGAAGGACAAGCTGGTGGTGATGACCACCGGATCGCAGGGCGAGCCGATGTCCGGCCTCACCCGGATGAGCAACCGCGACCATCGGTCCATTACGGTCGAGCCGGGCGACACGGTGATCGTGTCGGCGTCGCCGATCCCCGGCAACGAGGAGGCGGTCGCCAAGACGATCGACAACCTCTTCAAGGAAGGGGCGATGGTCCACTACGAGCCGCTCAAGCACTGCCACGTGTCGGGCCATGGCTCGCGCGAGGAGCTGAAGTTGATGCTCGGCCTGGTGAAGCCGCGGCACTTCATCCCGGTGCACGGCGAGTACCGAATGCTCGTCCAGCACGGGCTGCTGGCCGAGGGCGCTGGAGTCCCGGTGGATGGCATCTTCGTGCTGGCCAACGGTCAGGTGGTCGAGTTCGACGGAACGCGCGCTCGGCTCGCCGGCAGCGTTCCGGCCGGGGCGGTCCTGGTCGACGGCATGGCCGCGGTGGACGGGATCGATGGCGTGATCCTGCGCGACCGGCGGATGCTCGCCTCCGACGGTGTGGTGATGGTGGCCCTCACCGTCGACCGTGCGACGGGTCAGCCGGTGACGCGCCCCGACCTCGTCAGCCGCGGCTTCCTGCAAGATCCCGAGGATCCGATGATGGCGGCAGCGGCGGACCACCTGGTCGCCGCCCTCAGTCAGCCGCAGCACAACGCGCATGGCGCCGAGTTGGGCTACCTGAAGTCCAAGATCCACGACACCCTGTCTCGGTTCTTCTTCGAGCAGACCAAGCGGCGGCCGATGATCCTGCCGATCGTGATGGAGGTCTAGGGCCGGCGTGTCGAGCCGACGATCGGGCGGATCCCGGCGCCGGAGGTCGCGCCGCCGGCGCGCAGCGACCACCTTTCGCATCAGCGGACGCGTGGCGCGCGAGCTGCTCGCGCTCCTGCTGCTGGTGGCGGCCATCGTCAGCACCATTGCGCTGTTTGCGCCCGGGGCGGGGGAGATCATTCAGCCCTGGCACGACGTGCTCACCTACCTGCTCGGGTGGGGGATCGCCTTCGCCCCGATCCTGCTTGCCGGATTTGCCTTCATGCTCTGGCTCAAGACGATGCCGGCAGAGCGCTGGATGGCCGCCAGCGGCGCCGCGGTGGTGGCCGCCTCGCTACTGGGGATGTTTCACCTGGTCGCAGGCGACGGGCGCGCCGGCGTGGAGCGCGGCGACGGTGGGGGAGCGATCGGTTATGCGGTCAGCGCCGCGCTGAATGGCGCGATCGGGACGGCCGGCGCGTGGGCGATGCTGGGGCTCGCCCTGCTGGTCGGCCTGCTCCTGTACTTCAACATGACGGTGGGTGACCTGGCGGCCGCATGGCTTCGTAGCCGTGACGAACGCGCCGAACTCGCGGAGCGGGAGGCTCGCCGGTCCGTCGAGCGCCCGGGACGGCCGGTAAAGGTCGTGCCAGGCGCAACCGCGGAGTCGCGTGGCCTGGTCGATCGTCTCCGCTCGGCGTTGGGTGGAGGAGGCGAGGACGAGCAGCCGCTCATCCTGCGGAGGTCCCGTCCGGCCGAGGGTGTGCCGGCGGTGCCAGTGCGCCCCCGCGACCCGGGGGCAGGGATCGTCGCCGGCGACGAGGCAGCGCCGACCGAGACGCTGACGGTGGAGGAGCTGGAGACCGGGGAGTCGGCACACCTGGCGGAGGTGGAGGAGCACGACGTCATCGATGCGGCCCTCGAGCCGATCAGTCGCAGCTGGGAGCTCCCCGAGCTGAGGATGCTCGACGACGGGCCCGAGAGCAGCGCCGGGCAGCTCGACCTGACCGCCAAGGGCCAGCGCATTCGTGACACGCTTGCCCACTTCGGGATCGGCGT
>JBBEBK010000090.1:0-3617 GCA_040882375.1 Chloroflexota bacterium | reverse complement strand
CCAGGAAGAGGATGCCGAAGATGGCTGCTGCCCAGGTCAGGGTCGTCCGCGCGTTCCGCCATTCGGGCGGCTTGAAGGCCGGGACACCGTCTGAGATGGCCTCGACCCCGGTCAGTGCCACCGCACCCTGGCTGAACGCCCGCAGCAGCAGGAAAAGAGCGAGCGCCTGCGTCCCCTCGACCGCAACGAAACCGGGCGGTGCTGTGTACGGCGGGAGATCTCCCATGAAGTTGCGCACCAGCGCGTAGCCGATGATGCCGAGCATGGTCACGATGTAGAGGTACGTCGGCGCCATGAAGATGGAGCCCGATTCGCGGATGCCGCGCAGGTTGCCGAGCGTCAGGAGCACGACCGCCGCCACCGACACGACCACGCGGTAATCGAACAGGCCCGGGACGATCGAGGTCATCGCGGCGACGCCGGCTGAGACCGACACCGCGACTGTCACCACGTAGCCGATGAGCAGGGCCGAGGCGGCCAGCACGCCCGCGCGATCGCCGAGGTTGTCGCTGGCGACCAGGTAGCTGCTCGCGCCGAGCGGATAGGCCTTGATCGTCTGCCGGTAGGACATGGTCACGATTGCCAGCATGGCGATGATCAGGGCCGCGATCGGCAGCGTCAGGCTCAGCGCCCCGGCTCCGGCGAGCGCAAGTACCCGGAGAATCTCCTCGGGGCCATAGGCGCTGGAGCTGATGTTGTCGCTGCTGAAGATGGCCAGCCCCTTGACCTTGGTCAGCCGCTCGTGCTGCTCGTGCTCTGACGAGATCGGTCGGCCGATCAGGAAGGTACGCAGGCCGCGCATCGATCCCCGCCAACCGGACCGCCCGTGCATCGTTCGCTCGGTGGCGACCAGCCGGCCCTCTTCGTGCTCGAACTCCTCCTCGAAGGGGCGCACGATACGGACGTAGCTGTCGCCCGGCCGTCGCCCGCGGCGGTGCTCGCGAACTTCCAGGTTTGGATCGACCCGCGGGCGCTCCGGTTCGCCGCGGGGCGACGGGGGACGATTGGAACTCATGCGGCGCGTATTACAGCACCGATGCGCTCCGCGCGTGACCGCTCGGCGCTCGAACTACGCGACGACCTCCACCAGCACCGTGCCCAGCGCCAGGCCGGACCCGGTGAGCTGCGGCGTCAGCCAGGCGAGCGCCACGAAGTGGAACTGGTCGCCGATCACCGAGACGGTCTCCCCGGAGAAGAGGAGGCGGAAATCGCGCACCGCAAACGGGCGCAGGAGTCCTCGGTTCACGGCGCTACTCCACGCTGATCAGGATCGAGTCGCCGTCGTCGTCCTCGGCGTCCACGATCGGCCCGACCTGGTCCGTCTCGACGGCCTGCTCGATGAGCTCGGCATAGGGAGCGGGGATGCCCGGCACGGAACGCGCGGCCATCGCCGCGAAGGCGAGCGGGACGCGGAAGTCGATGACCCGGTGGCCGCGCTCGCTGACCTGGATGCGCACGCGTCGCCCCCTGCCCGGCGTCCCTGCGCGCGCCGCGGAGTGCGTCCGGGCATCGGGCGGCGGGGGAGGAGCGGCCGGACGTCCGAGCGCCTCGATGATCGGTGCCGCCTCCTCGGGGCTCAGCTTGCCCTCGCTGACCAGCCGCAGAACGGTGGTGATCTCGTCGCCCATTTCAGTTCTCCCCGGCCAGTCGGCGGGTCGCCTCGTCCACGTCGATCTCACCGCGCTCCAGGGCCTGGAGGACGTGGAGCTGGGCGGCTGCGTCCGGCACAGTGGCAGCCGGCCTCGGCGGGGTCGCGGTGGGGGAGACGGGCGCCGCGCTGACCCGACGGGGGCGGCGGACCGCGACGTCGCCGGACATCGAGTTGAAGACGAGCGTGGGACCGCCGGAGCCGACGATCAGCCGGCGTCGATCCGATCGGCCCTCCAGCCGGTGGTCGAGTTCGCTGTGGACGTCGGTCGAGAGGCCACGCACTTCGAAGGTGGCGCTGCCCAGCAGGCCGACCACCAGGTCACCGCTGACCGTCTCGACGCGGAAGTCGCCGCCAGCCGACAGCTCGCCTTCGACCTCGACATCGCCCGAGACGGTGGAGGCGCGCAGGCTCTGCAGCTGGGGTGCAATGACGGACAGGTCGCCGGAGACTCCCTGGGCCTCGACCGCAAGCGGCTCGGTGGCACGCAGCGTGGCGTCGCCGGAGACCGTGTGGAGGCGTACGCGGCCGCCCGCCTCGGAGATCGACAGATCGCCGGTGACGGTGTTGTAGCGCTGGTCGCCGCGCATGCCGCCGACCTCCATGTCGGCGGACACGCCGGAAAGACGCAACTCGACACCCGCCGGCAGCTTGGCCTCGACGTCGAGGTCACCGTGGGTGCCCGACCCGAAGATGCGGGAGATCACCGAGCCGAACGAGCCGGTGACGTCGGGCTCCTCGACCGCCAGCTCGCCCGGTGATCGCCGTACCCGGAGACGAACCTGCTCGAAGATCCGGTCCGCCTCTTCCTCCGACGCGGCCTTGATCTCGAAGGTGGCACGGATAGTGGCGTCGCCGCCAGGTGCAGCGGACAGCTGCACATCTGCTGACGTGACCTTCAGGCTGACGCGCCCGCCCTCACCGACCGGGTGGGAGATCGCCTGGCTGCGCACGAAGGTGGGCATGTCAGTCGGTCCCGCCAAGGGCGCGCAGCGCGTCGGCGGCCTCATCGGCCGACATCTCGCGCTTGGCGAGGCGCTCGAGGATGGATCGGCGCTCGGCGGCGGTGTCTGCCCCGGGCTCGTCGAGCGACTCGTCGCCATCGGGCGCGTCGGCTTCATCGGCCAGGCCAAGTGCACGGAGAAGGGCCTCGACGCGACCGCGGACGGTCGGGTAGGAGATGCCCAGTTCGCGCTCGAGCTCCTTCAGGTTGCCTCGCGAGCGAAGGAAGCTCTCGAGGAGGGTGAGCTGCTCGCGCGAAAGGCGACCGAATCGCCCGACCCCGAACTCGCCTTCGAGCGCGGTGCCGCAGGAACGGCAGTGAAGGCGAGTGATTGCCAGCTCGCCCTCACAGACCGGACAGGTGGAGATGACGTCGCGAGCCATCTAGCGGCGCTCGATCTCGCGGACCGCGGGGCGGTCGCCGCTCAGTCGGAAGACCCGCTTGATGCCCTGGCCCGACACGTCCCGGCGCTGCCGTGCAGCGCGGATCCGGTCTTCGGTGGCCATGATCGCGAACTGGAACTGGTTGTCCAACATTGTGATCCGCTCCTTGCGTTCTGCTAAGAGATGGTGGGTATTCGTAAGGTGCTGACGGCAGAATAGACGCTCTGTAACCACTTGTCAATACCCTTTTCGCATTTGCTCATACGAAGTTTCTAAATCGGCAAGTCGGGCTCTCTAACCGATGCTCACCGATGCCCGGGCGCGGGCAGGAGGGCGTGTCAGGGGCATTCGTGCAGCACAGTTGCTGTGCAGCACGGGATCAGCGCTGCACGAACAGGGACGATGCAGCAGCCCGGAGGCGTCGGAGCGGGGTGCCTACGCTCTGAGGGGGTCGATCCGATCGGGGTCGATCCCCAGCTCGGCGATCGCGCGCACCAGCTCGTCGCGGCCCGCCTCGCCGGCCTGGTGCAGGCCGTGGAGCGCTGCGTAGGCGATCTGCTCGGCGCTCACCTCGAAGTGGGCG
>JBBEBK010000089.1:0-3675 GCA_040882375.1 Chloroflexota bacterium | reverse complement strand
CGACGATCGTGATCGTGCCGACCATGCCGGCGGCGTAGTGGCCGGTCAGGTGACACCCATAGCGGATGCTCCCTGCCCGCGTGAATCGCCAGGTCAGATCGGCGTCCTCGCCCGGGTCGAGTGACGCGGTGTTGGGCTCGCCGTGACCCATCCCCGCCATCCCGCCGGCCACCATCTCGGCCTCGTGCTCATCTTGGGTCTCCGCGTCGCCGAGTGTGAAGTCGTGCGGGATTGCCCCGGCATTAGTGACCCTGAAGGTCACCGTCTCGCCAACCCTGACCTCGACCGAGGCCGGCTCGAAGCGCAGTTGATCGGACATCGTGATCTCGATCACCCGGTCCGCCTTGCCCGCTTCGGCAGGCTCGCCCCAGGCGAAGGTGCCGGCATCGCCGTCACTGGCGATGGGCATGCTTGGGCTGGCCGATGGCTGGGTGCCCGTCGAGCAGGCGGCGAGGATCAGCAGCAGGGCGGTGAGTGGCACGAGGCGAGCGGCGAGTCGGTGCATCAGAATCTCCAGTTTCAGGGTGAAATGACCTTCGCGGCCCCTTGAACAGCTCGCCAGGTCAGGGAATATGCGGATGGCGACCCGAGCAATCCTCCCCCGGAATCGCCGCCGAAGCAACGTAGGTCATCGTCGGACGGCACCGCGATGGGGCCCTTGTGCGTCATGACGGATCCGCAGCTCATGCCGGTTGGGGCTCCGGCGCTCGCCGATCGGCGACGTCATCGGACCGCAGGCGCAGCCGACGCAGCAGCTGCGCATTCGCCGCGACCACGATGGTTGAGATGCTCATGACCAGGGCACCGATGCTCATCGGCAGGATGAATCCCCACGGCGCCAGCACGCCGGCTGCAACGGGGATGGCGATCACGTTGTAGCCGGTCGCCCAGACCAGGTTCTGGATCATCTTGCGGTAGGTGGCCCGCGACAGATCGATGGCAGCGGCGACGTCGCGTGGGTCGTTGCGGACGAGGACGATCCCCGCCGACTCGACCGCGACATCGGTCCCGGCGCCGATGGCGATGCCGACGTCGGCCTGTGCAAGGGCCGGCGCGTCATTCACGCCGTCGCCGACCATCGCCACGCGAACACCGCCGGACTGGAAGCGCTTGACCGCGTCCGCCTTGTCGGCCGGCAACACTTGCGCTGCCACCTCGTCGATGCCGATGCGGCGCGCGACAGAGTCGGCCACGGCCTGGGCGTCACCGGTGATCATGGCCACTCGCAATCCCATCTTGTGCAGCCGCTGCACCGCCTCGACCGATTCAGATCGGATCTCGTCTTCCACCGCGACGGCGCCGATGACCTCGTTCTCGTCGAAGAGGTACAGCACCGTCTGCCCTTCCTCGTTCCACCCCTCGGTGCGAGCAGCCAGCTCGGGCGAAAGGTCAGCGCCGAGGTCCGCCAGCAGGCGTGGACCGCCGACCTGCACCCGGCGTCCGTCGACGATGGCTCGTGCGCCGCGCCCGGGCAGGGATTCAAAGGCGGTGGCGCTCGCGGGGCTGATCCCTCGCTGCTCCGCGCCCCGCACGATGGCACGCGCCAGCGGGTGCTCAGAGTCGGCCTCCACGGCCGCTGCGAGGGCCAGCACCCTCCCCTCGTCGTGGCCGGTCGCCGCGGCGGTTGCCGCGAGGACTGGCTCGCCGCGGGTGAGCGTGCCGGTCTTGTCAAAGATGATCACCTGCAGGTCCTTGGCCCGCTCCAGCGCCAGCCGGTCCTTGACTAGGAGGCCGTTGCTGGCCCCGAGGGTCGTGCTGATGGCAACCACCAGCGGAATCGCGAGCCCAAGGGCGTGGGGGCAGGCGATGACCAGGACCGTGGCGGTGCGAATCAGGGCATCCTCCGGCTGGCCGATCGCGATCCACACGGCGAGGGTCACAACGCCGGCAGCCAGGGCGACGAAGAAGAGCAGGGCAGCGGCCCGGTCCGCCAGGATCTGGGCGCGCGATTGGGAAGCCTGGGCCTCGGCGACCAGCCGCATGATTCCAGACAGCGCCGTCTGCTCCCCAACCGCGGTGATCCGCACCCGCAGGCTGCCGCCAGCGGCGACTGTGCCGGCCACGACCTTGTCGCCGGGCTCCTTGGTCACCGGACGAGACTCGCCGCTGATCATCGACTCATCCACGTCGGCCGCGCCGTCGGATACCTCGCCATCGGCCGGCACGCGGGTACCGGGTCGCACCAGCACGATATCTCCAAGGCGAAGTTCGCCCAGTGGCACCGTTTCGAGGCCGCCACCGGTCACCCGCTCGGCGCTATCGGGCAGCAGCTCGGCCAGCGCGCTGAGGGCTCCCTGGGCCTGCATGATCGAGCGCATCTCGAGCCAGTGGCCGAGGCTCATGACCGTGATCAGGGTGGCCAGCTCCCACCACACGTCGACCGCGAACAGGCCGAGCGTGGCGGCCCAGCTGGCAGCGAAGGCGACGACGATGGCCAGGCTGATCAGGGTCATCATCCCTGGGAGGCGGCCTGACAACTCCGTCCGGGCGCCGATCAGGAACACCCGGCCGCCGTAGACGAAGACCACCGTGCCCAGCGCCGCAGGAATCCACTCGGAGCCGACGAAGGTTGGAGCCGTGTAGGCGAGCCACATCTGGACCTCGGCGCTCCACACGACGACCGGAACCGTCAGCAGCAGGACGACCCAGAACTGGCGCCGAAAGACGTCCGGATCGTGCCCGGCGTGCTTGTTGTGCGTGGCATGGCTGCCGTGCTCGCTGCCAGTCGGCGGCGCCTGGTGCGACGCGACGGGCGCCTCGGGGTCGTGATGCATACCGTGTTCGCCGTGGTCCATGGATCGGTCTTGCTGCGGTGGGTGGTACTCCCCCCCAGTATAGACCTCGAGGGTCAACCGAGGAGGGCGCACCCGCGCAGTTTCAGACCCGTGATTCCACCCCGGGGAAGCGAAGCAAGGCGACACCGGACAAGTGCCGGAAGCGCTGATCGGCTGGGACACAGAAACCCCGCCGCGCACTGCGCGACGTGGCAATCCGAGGGTCGGTTCCCGCGCTGGTGGGCGCAGGCGGCGCGTGCCTAGCGCGCCCAGATGACGAAGCTGAACACCACCATCCCGTTGCCGAGGTCATGGGCGAAGAGGGCGCTGTGTCCGTTGTCGCGGATCATCCGGCCCCACCCGGGCGGCGTCGACGCCGCAGCCGCGGACTGGTCGACCGTGGTGGTCGAATCGAGGTGCGAGTAGATCGCCTCAAGCTGCTGATAGTCGTGGGCATTTGGGTGCTGGTTTGTCGACGGATCGCTGGTGTAGTCCATGCATGTGCCCAGGTTGGCGTTGCCAAAGTTCTCATCCTGGTGGTCAAGCCCAAAGGTGTGGCCGATCTCCTGGCACATCACCATGTTTCGCCATGCCGGCGTGTTGTAGCTCCCCGTCGCGAAGTACGTGTCGTTCAGTTTGACGGTGCCCTGGGTGATGTGATCGCCCTGCGCCCAGATCGAGGCGACGCCAAGCCATCCATTGTTGCCGTACTTGGCGTTACAGACGTTGACCCGCCCGCTGAACGCCTTGCAGGTCTTGCCCTTGGCGACGCTGCCCTCCAACTTTGTGAGGTTGAGCACCGACGATGCCGACCAGTCGCCAACGCTGGTAACCAGATAGCTATCCCATGCTGGCGTGGCGCTGTCGACGACCTTGAGCGTGAACGGATTGGCGGTGCGCG
>JBBEBK010000088.1:0-24046 GCA_040882375.1 Chloroflexota bacterium | reverse complement strand
CGCTGGCGGAGTACGCCAAGATCCGCAGCAACGGCCTCATCGCCATCAGCCTGGTCGACGGCGACGAGCTTCGCTGGGTTGGCCTGACAGATGGCTCCGACGACATCGTGCTGGCAACGGCCAAGGGCAAGGCCGTCCGCTTCCACGAGAAGGAGGTCCGACCGATGGGCCGCGACACGCGTGGCGTGACCGGCATCCGCCTGCGTCCCGGCGACGAGGTGATCGGGATGGAGGTGGTCCGGCCGGGCGCCGAACTGCTGGTCGTCACCGAGCAGGGCTACGGCAAGCGGACCCCGCTCGAGGACTTCCCGGTCACACACCGCGGCACCGGCGGCGTCATCGCCAACTCGCTGAATGCCGCGACCGGCGACGTGGCCGCCGTGCGCATCGTTGGGCGCGACGACGAGGAGATGATGCTCATCACCCAGGACGGCACGATCCTGCGGACCGAGGTCAGCAGCGTCAATCGCTACCGGCGCGCCTCGCGTGGGGTGACGGTCATGAAGCTCGACCCCGACGATCGGATCGTGTCGATCGCGGTCTTCGTGGACGACCGCCCGGACGAACCCCCGGCAGACACCGAGGAGTAGCCGGCTCCATCTGCCGCCGCGCGCGCCCGCGCTGCGGCTAGAATCGGGCTGCGAGACCTCCCCTCAGGAGACCGACGTTGTACGCCGACGAGTTCAGCATCTACGCCGGCAACGCCAACCGCCCGTTGGCCCAGCTGATCTGCCGCTACCTGACGACCGAGCTGGGCGAGGCCGAGGTCTTCAAGTTCTCCAACGACAACACCTTCGTGCGCGTCATGCAGAACGTCCGCGAGCAGGATGTCTTCCTGGTGCAGCCGACCAGCCGCCCGGTGAACGACTCGATCATGGAGCTTCTGATCATGATCGACGCATTCAAGCGAGCCAGTGCCGGGCGGATCACCGCGGTGATGCCGTACTACGCCTACGGGCGGTCCGACAAGAAGGATCAGCCGCGGGTGCCGATCACCGCGCGGCTGATCGCCGACATGCTCACCGTGGCGGGTGCCGATCGGGTCCTCACCATGGACCTTCACCAGGGCCAGATCCAGGGTTTCTTCAGCATCCCGGTGGACGAGCTCACCGCCATCCACATCCTGTCGCGCTACATCAAGGCCAAGAACCTGCCCGACATCGTGGTCGTCAGCGAGCTGGGCTTCGCCAAGCGGGCCCGCAACTTCGCGGAGATCCTGCAGGCACCGCTGGCGATCGTCGAAAAGCGGCGCGTCGGCAACGAGGACAAGACCGAGCTGATGAACATCATCGGCGAGGTGGCCGGGCACACCGCAGTGATCATCGACGATGAGATCGATACCGCCGGATCGCTGATGGAGGCGGTCGATGCGCTGGTCGCCGACGGCGCCCGGGCGATCTACTCGTGCGCCACCCATGGCGTCTTCTCGCACGATGCGCTGCAGCGGATCCACAGCAGCCCGATCACCGAGGTGATCGTGACCGACACGATCCCGCTCCCGGCGCAGGCCATCCACGATCGCATCACCGTCCTCTCCATCGCCCCGCTCTTCGGCGAGGCGATCAAGCGGATCCACCGCGGCGAGAGCGTCGGCGCGCTCTTCTCGTCCGAAGTACACATGGTCGAGGAGATGACCTTCTGGGGCGGCAGCAGCTCGGAAGAGATGGAGACCGCCGCAATCCCGGTCGAGGGCTGAGGCCCAGGCCGCGGTCTCGGGCTCGACGGTCGGTCGGTCTATACTCCGCCTCCCGATGTTGAAGTTCCTGACACGGCTGGGCGACTCGAACGAGCGCGAGGTCCAGCGGCTCCTCCCCACGACCGCCCGGATCAACGAGCTAGAGCCGCAGTTCACCCTCCTCACCGATGCGGAGCTGCGCGGCAAGACCGATCTGCTCCGCGGTCGGCTGCGCGACGCGGTCGGCGACCTGCTCATTCCGATCGAGCAGCGCGTCGCGCCGGAGGCCGACGAAGAGGGCTCCGAGCTCGCCGTCTCCGACCCGAACCGCCTGAGCGAGGAGCGTCGCGCGCAGCGCAAGCAGGAGCGCGCCCGGATCGACGCGGCGCTCGACGAGATCCTCCCCGAGGCCTTCGCCGCGGTCCGCGAAGCGATGCGGCGAGCCCTCGGCAAGCGGCACTACGACGTCCAGCTGGTCGGGGGCATGGTCCTCCACTCCGGCGCCATCGCCGAGATGAAGACGGGCGAGGGGAAGACCTTCGTGGCGCCGCTGGCCGCCTATCTCAACGGACTCACCGGGCGCGGCGTGCACGTCGTGACGGTGAACGACTACCTCGCCAAGCGTGATGCCCAGTGGATCGGGCAGGTCTTCTGGCGCCTGGGGATGAGTGTCGGCAGCATCCAGCACGACGCGGCGTTCCTGGTCGACCCCGACTTCCCACAGACCGACGAGCATCTCCGCAACCTGCGTCCCGTCACCCGGGCCGAGGCGTACGCCGCCGATGTCACCTATGGCACGAACAACGAGTACGGTTTCGACTATCTCCGGGACAACCTGGTCACCGACCTGGCGGCACGCGTGCAGCGCGGCCACTACTACGCCATCGTCGACGAGGTCGACAACATCCTGATCGACGAAGCGCGGACCCCGCTGATCATCTCGGGCAACGCCGAGGAGTCGGCCGACAAGTACCTTCAATTCGCGCGGCTGGTACCGCGGCTGCGCGCCGAGGAGGACTACATCATCGACGAGAAGTTCCGCCAGGTGGCCATCACCGAGGCGGGCACCGACAAGATGGAGCGACTGCTCGGCATCGACAACCTCTTCGACAATGACTTCAGCATGGCGCGCCACCTCGAACAGGCGCTCAAGGCCGAGGCGCTCTACCGCCGTGACCGCGATTACGTGGTCAAAGACGGCGAGGTGATCATCGTCGACGATTTCACCGGGCGACTCATGCCGGGCCGGCGCTGGAGCGAGGGGCTGCACCAGGCGGTAGAGGCCAAGGAGGGGGTGAAGGTCCAGAGCGAGTCCCGCACTCTTGCCACCATCACCTTCCAGAACTACTTCCGCATGTACCACAAGCTCGCAGGCATGACCGGAACCGCCGAGACCGAGGCGGAGGAGTTCAGCAAGATCTACGGGCTCGAGGTCGTGGCGATCCCGACCAACAAGCCGATGATCCGGGACGACTTCGCCGACCTCGTGTTCGCCAGCCAGAAGGGAAAATGGGGGGCGGTCATCGAGGAGATCGTCGAGGAGCACGAGAAGGGCCGCCCGGCCCTGGTCGGAACGATCAGCGTCGAGGTGAGCGAGATGCTCGGCGAGATGCTGAAGCGCAAGGGCGTGAAGCACCACGTCCTTAACGCCAAGTTCCACGAGAAGGAGGCGGAGATCGTCGCGCAGGCGGGCCGCAGCGGCGCCGTCACGAAAGCCACCAACATGGCCGGCCGCGGGACCGACATCCTCCTCGGCGGAAACCCGGAGATGCTCGCCGCCGAGCTGCTCCACAAGCAGGGTGTCACCGTCCTGGACGCGTCGCCCGAGCAGTCCGCCGCGGCCCTCGCGGAGGCAGAGCGCCAGTGCGCCGAGGATCACGACCGGGTGATCGCCGCCGGCGGGCTGCACATCATCGGCACCGAGCGGCACGAGTCCCGCCGCATCGACAACCAGCTGCGTGGCCGCGCGGGCCGGCAGGGTGACGAGGGGAGCAGCCGCTTCTACCTGTCTCTCGAGGATGACCTGATGCGGCGCTTTGCCAGCGACCGCGTGCAGGGGATCATGCGCACGCTCGGCTTCAACGACGAGACCGCGCTCGAATCGCGCATGGTGAGCAAGACCATCGAGGGCGCCCAGTCGCGCGTCGAGGGCTTCAACTTCGATACGCGCAAGCACGTCGTGGAGTACGACGACGTGATCAACCGGCAGCGCGAGACCATTTACCACGAGCGGGAGCGCATCCTCCGCGCGCACGACCTGGCCCCGACGCTTCTCGGCATGCTCGAGGACGAGGTTCGCGCCCTGGTCGACGAGCACACCGTCGGTGACTTTCCCGGCGACTGGAACCGCGAAGGGCTCACCGTGCGCATAGCGGCCATGGTCCCCGCGCTCGGCCCGCCCCAGCTCGCCGTCATCGACGAGGCACAGGAGAGCGCCCAGATCGCGGAGGAGCTGATCGCGCAGGTCGTGTCTGCCTACGAACGCAAGCGCAGCGAGATCGGCGACGCCGCCATGCTGGTGCTCGAGCGAGTCGTGTTGCTGCGAGTCATCGACTCGCTGTGGGTGGAGCACCTCACCGCCATCGACGACATGCGGCGCGGCATCGGCCTGCGCGCCTACAGCCAGCGAGACCCGCTTAACGAGTTCAAGGTCGAGGCCTACCGCATGTTCGACGAGCTGAAGACAACCATCCGCACCGACGTGACGCACACCATCTTCCGCGTCACCGTGACACGGGAGCCGGCCGCGCCGCGGCCACGCCAGATGCGGGAAGGCCTGCTCGATCTGGCACAGGGCGGGGCCGTCATCGCGGCTGGCGGGGCCGCCGGCGCAGGTGGAGCATCGGGAAACGGCCCGGCGCGACAGGTGATGGGCGGTCCCAAGATCGGTCGCAACGACCCGTGCTACTGCGGGTCAGGGAAGAAGTTCAAGCGCTGCCACGGGGCGTGATCCGGCCAAACCAGGGGGGTTGGCGAATTCGGACGGACGGGCTACCATAGGCGCCAAGGATCGCGGGGCGCGGTGACCTCGTGGTTCAGCGCAAGTGGAGTGCTTTGTGAAGCAGTTGACCGCTCCCGGCCGAGGCTCCGACTACCGAACCCCGACCGCTCCGGCCCCCCAACCGGCCGCTCTTCCGCTGGTCACCCGCTTCAGAGACCCCACCCTCCCCTATGAAGACCTCATCCTGTGCGAGCGCGATTGCATGCGCTGCAGTTACGCCATGACCCTCGACTGCGATGGCAACTGCGGCCCCTGTGCTCGTCAGTCGTACTGCCCGTGTGTGAACCCGGCCAAGATCCGCAGCAAGAGCGTGCGCTTGACCGAACTGGAGCTTCCGATGGTGGCATCCGTTGGACGGAATTAAGGACGAGGCGCTGCGGCTCGCGCGCCTGGTGGCCGACACGGCGGTGCGCCTTTGACTTGCCCGCAAAGGAAGTTGAGCTCAGCGAGCTGACCTCGCGCTCAGGTGACCCCGGCCTCTGGGACGACCCCGCCGCCGCACAGGTCCTGCTGCGCCGCGCGGACGAGTTGCGCGAGGAGGTCGGCAGCTGGCGCGACCTCGAGGCGCGCGCCATCGCGCTTGCCGAGATTGCCGAACTCGCCGGCGCGGAGCCCGATGGCGGAGCCGCAATGGCGGCCGACCTCGACCGGGACCTCGTCGCGCTGAACGCCGACTGGACGCGCATGGAGGGCCGCCTGCTCATGTCGGACCCCTATGACGAGCGGCCGTCGATCGTATCGGTTCACGCGGGGGCCGGCGGCACCGAGAGCCAGGACTGGGCCGAGATGCTGCTGCGCATGTACCTGCGCTGGGCTGAGCGAAACCGCTACCGCACCGAGATTCTCGACCAGACCGAGGGCGAAGAGGCGGGCCTCAAGAGCGTCACGGTCGCGATCGACGGTCGATGGGCCTACGGGAGGCTGAAGAGCGAGAGGGGAGTGCACCGCTTGGTGCGGATCAGCCCGTTCGACTCCCAGAAGCGCCGGCACACCAGCTTCGCCCTGGTCGAGGTGATGCCCGAAGTCGCCGATGACGTGGCGGTGGAGATCGATGAGAAGGACCTGCGCGTCGACACGTATCGGGCAAGCGGCGCCGGCGGCCAGCATGTCAACAAGACAGACAGCGCGGTGCGCCTCACGCACCTCCCGACCGGCATCGTGGTGACCTGCCAGAACGAGCGCAGCCAGACCCAGAATCGCGAGCGGGCGATGGCCGTTCTGCGCGCCAAGCTGGTGGAGCGCCAGATGGAGGAGCGGGAGGTGGAGATGGCCCGACTGCGCGGGGTGCACGTCGAGGCCGGGTGGGGAAACCAGATCCGCAGCTACGTTCTGCAGCCGTACACCATGGTCAAGGACCTTCGCACGGGGGTCGAGTCGGGCAACCCGACGACGGTGCTCGACGGCGATCTCGACGCCTTCATCGAGGGCTACCTGCGCTCGCGCATCGGTCAGGTGGCGGGAACGTGACCAGCATGCTCGCCCGCCCCATCGCGCTGCGGCCGGCGACCGGCGAGCCGGTCATCACCATGGCCGACGTCGGGATGACCTACCCGAACGGCAAGGTCGCCCTGGTGGACGTGACCGTCACGATCCTGGCCGGTGACTTCGTCTTCCTGGTCGGCCAGTCAGGCGCCGGCAAGAGCACCTTCATCCGCCTCCTCATCCGCGAGCAGCTGGCCACCGCCGGCCGCGTGGTGGTGGCCGGCCACGACCTCGCCCGCATTCGGCGCAGCCAGGTGCCCGGGCTGCGCCGGAGGATCGGGATCGTCTTCCAGGACTTCCGCCTCCTGCCAGCCAAGACCGTCTTCGAGAACGTCGCCTTCGCGCTGGAGGTGACCGGAGCGACGCGCCAGGAGATCCGGCGGCGGGTTCCGCAGCTCCTCAACCTGGTCGGGCTGCACGAGCACGACGACCACCTGCCGACGCAGCTCTCCGGTGGAGAGTTGCAGCGCGTCGCGATCGCGCGGGCGCTCGTCCACGACCCGGCCATTCTGATCGCCGATGAACCGACCGGCAACCTCGATCCGGTCACCAGCTGGGAGATCATCCAGCTGCTGATCCAGATCAACGCCATGGGCACGACCGTGCTGATGGCGACCCACAACCAGGAGATCGTCAACGCCATGCGTCGCCGGGTGCTGGCGCTCGAACACGGCACGCTGGTCCGCGACGAGTCCGGCGCGGCCTACGAGCGGGAGTACTGATCGATGCGCTTCATCCGCTTCGTGGCCTTCTCGATCGTGCGGGCGTGGCAGGGCTTCTGGCGCAACGCGATGATGAGCCTCGCCGCCACGGCGACCGTGGTGCTCATGCTGGTCCTCCTGTCGGGGCTGTTCATCGTGCTCGGCGGGCTGAACAGCGGGCTCGAGTTCATCGAGAGCAAGGTGGGCGTCACGGCCAGGCTGCGGGAACAGCTGCCGGATGCAGAGCGCGAGGCATTGACCGCCGATGTGCTCACGCTGGAAGGCGTCTCCGGGGCCGCCTACGTCAGCCCGGAGATGGCCATGGACCGACTCCGCGAGGCGTATCGAGACCAGGGCCAGGTGCTCGACCTGGGGGGAGCCGAGATCACCCTCTACGCCAGCCTGGAGATCTCGCTTAGCGATCCGAGCTTCGCCGAGGGGGTCAGCAGCGCACTCACCGGACGGCCGGAGGTGGAGCGCATCACGACCCGGCAGGTCGACTACAACAAGCTGCTCGGGATCATCGGCGTCATTCGCACGGCCGGGATCGCCGCACTGGGCCTTGTCGGGCTCACGGTGCTGTTCATGATCGTGAACATGATCCGCATCGCGGTCTATAGCCGATCGACCGAGATCGAGATCATGCGCCTGGTCGGCGCCAGCGACTCGTTCATCCGCTGGCCGTTCATCTTCGAGGGGATCATGTGCGGGCTGCTCGGCGCGGTGATCACGATCCTGATGGTCGCGGTGGCGTGGGACCCGATTCAACCGATCATGGTGCGCGTCTTCCAGATGCCGACCGCGGTGAGCAGCCAGTTCCTGGGGGTCCTGTCGGCGATCATCCTGGGGGTTGGGCTGGGGGTGGGCGCGATCGGCAGCTGGATCAGTGTTCGGTCCAACCTGTCGGCCGCCGGCTGAGGCCCCCGGAAGCGCTGCCTGAAGCGCGGGCCGGTAAGCGAAACGTAATGCGGCCGTAACCGGCTCGGCCCGAGCCCGGTGCTACACTCCGGCCTCCCATGACCGAGCAGACTCCGCCGCTACCCGTCCCGGACCCGCTTGAGGGCGCCCGGCTCTTGCCGACCTCCCCGCCGTCGCGGGCGGATCACCGCGATGGCCAGGGCTCGCCGGTCGCATGGGTCGTCTCCCTGGTGCTGGCGAGCATGGTCGGCGCACTGCTGTTCGCAGGCGGCTATCTCGCCGCCGGCGCTGCTGGGCGTGGGAGCGGCTGCGCGGCGCCGACCGAGGCCTTCGCCGCGCTGTGCGAGGCGTACGAGAAGCTGCAGGACCAGTTCGTGGATCGGCTGGACGACACGACCCTCGTCGAGGGTGCCCTCAAGGGGATGTTCGAGTACGGCGTCAAGGATCCGTTCAGCGGCTACATGACGCCGGAGGAGTACCAGCGCGCGCTCGGCTCGCTCTCCGGCAAGTTCAGCGGCATCGGCGCCGAGATGTCGGTCAAGAACCTGGAGAACCCCGAGGACCTCGCCGCCTGCAGCAAGTTGTCGGAGACCTGCGCCCTGGTGATCGTCGCACCACTCGCTGACTCACCCGCCGAGGCGGCCGGCATCCGGGCGGGCGATATCGTGCTCGCGGTGGACGGGGTGAGTGTCAATGGCTCCACCCTCCAGGACCAGGTCGGCAGGGTCCGCGGCGAGGTGGGGACGGACGTGACACTCACGCTGCGCCGAGGAGACGAGACGCTCGACGTGACGATCACCCGCGCCGAGATCGTCCAGCGCGAAGTCAGCAGTCGCATGATCGACGACCGGATCGGCTACGTCGCGCTGCATGGCTTCAGCCCGGACAGCCCCGAGCAGTTCCGCGAAGTCCTCCAGAGGCTGCTCGACGAGGGAGCGTCCAGCTTCGTCTTCGACCTGCGTGACAACCCGGGCGGGTACATCGACGCGGCGAACGAGATCGCGTCGGAGTTCATCGGCTCCGGGCTCATCTTCACCCAGGAGTCGTCGGGCGACCAGGTCAAGCGCTGGGAGGCGACCGGGGACGGCCTGCTCACCGATGAATCGATCCAAGTCGTCGTGCTCATCAATAGCGGCAGCGCGTCGGCTTCCGAGATCGTGTCGGGGGCGCTCCAGGACCGTGGCCGAGCCACCATCATCGGCCAGCCGACGTACGGGAAGAACACCGTGCAGGTCTGGGCGCCGCTCGAAAACGACGGCGGCGTGCGGATCACCATCTCGCGCTGGTTCACCCCCGATCATCGCTCGGTTGCGCCCGACGGGGTGCAGCCGGACATCGCGGTGGAGATCCCCGACGGAACGCCGCCGGAGACGGACCTGATCCTGGATCGGGCCGTCCGGGAGCTGAGCGCCCCGACCGCGTGGCCGCTCGCCGAGCTCGCCGCCTGAGCTCGTCCCGCTCTTGGCCGTTGCGCCGCCGCCGACCGGCTGCTAGCATCCCGCCCAACGAAAGGAGGTGGTGTGCAGTGAGCAGTTCCTGTCACGCCACCACCGAGGCGCTGCGCTAGCACGACCTCGCGTGGTTGCGACGGAGGAGCCGGCCGATACGGCCGGCTCTTTCCTTTCCCACCGACTCCCCGACGCCACCGGCGTCCCACTAGGATTGACCCGAGCCAGACCGATGCCCGACAAGACCGTCGCCGTCAACCGCCGCGCGCACTACCAGTACGCCGTCGAGGAGACCCTCGAGGCCGGCATCGTGCTGACCGGGACCGAGATCAAGTCGATACGTGCCGGGCGCGTCAACCTCGCCGAGGCCTACGCCCGGATCGATCACGGCGAGGCGTGGCTGATCGGCGCTCATATCGCCCCGTACGAGCAGGGGAACCGCAACAACCACGAGCCGACCCGCGTCCGCAAACTCTTGCTGCATCGCGATCAGATCGCCGAGCTGCTCGGACGCACCCAGGCGAAGGGCTTCACCCTTGTCCCGCTGAAGCTCTACATCCGCGGCGGGTTGGCCAAGCTGGAGCTGGGCATCGCGAAGGGAAAGCAGGCGCACGACAAGCGGCGGGTCATCGCCGAGCGCGACACGCGCCGCGAGCTGGATCGCACCACCAAGGAGCGGATCAAGCTTTAAGGGCTCACGGGGAGATCTGGCGGGCGCGTGCTACCATGAGCCGGTTATCGGTCCGTGGGGATGTCAGGTTTCGACAGGGCTCAGGGACCGGGAACTGCAGGTCGAGGTCGCCCGCAGGTCCTCGTTAAACCGCGGGCAAGCCAGTAACTGGCACTAACAGTTACGCTCTCGCCGCCTAACTAGCGTCGAGCGTCGACACGGCCCTCTCTCGCCGGGCCGTGAAGGCGTCATAAGGCGGGATGCGGCGTCGCCGACTCCGGTGAGTGACGTCAAAGGGACCGCAAGGTCTGCCGGATAGCGCGCGGAGCACCCCGCCGGTCGGGGGCCCGCAAGCGAAGCGCAAATTGGCCGGAAATACCTGTAGTACGTTCCCGGCGACTCGGTTCTGGACGGGGAGTTCGATTCTCCCCCATCTCCACCAAACCTCACTTTGACGCGCCCGTGTCGCGTCCGGCGGCCGATTGGTGTGGCCGTGAACCTATGAAGCCGCCGCACGCTGTGCTAAGGTGCCGGCCAAGCGGCACGCCCAGGGCGCTCCACGCATCGTCGCCGCGTTGAATTCGGAGGCAATCGATTCCATGGATTTCTCCAAGCTCACCTCGAATGACAAGCTTGCGGTCTACGGGGCGGCGGCGGCCATCATCGGGGCGTTCCTCAGCTTCGGCGGCGGAGGGTCCTTTGGGGTGCTGACCGGCGTCGCCATGCTTGTCATCATCTTCCTGCCCCAATTCGCGCCGACCGTCAAGCTCCCCGGTTCGAAGGGGAGCCTGATGATGATCGTCGGCGGCATCGGCGCACTCGGTGCGGTGCTGGCGCTGCTCTCCCTCCTCTCGTTGATGGGCGCGTTCGGCGTCTACGGCGGGACGTGGATCATCGGCCTTGTCCTGAGCGCGGCTGGCGGCCTCCTGATGGGCTGGGCCAGCTGGCAGGCATTCCAGGCGGAGGGTGGCAAGTTCAACGTCGGCATGGCGAGTCCGCCTCCGGCCGCCCCCCCAGCACCGATGGCTCCTCCGGCGGCTCCCCCGGCACCCATGGCGGCTCCCCCGGCACCCATGGCGGCTCCCCCGGCTCCCATGGCGGACGAGGGCGGCTCGGACGACGAGCCCGCGAGCTAACCTTCCCTCCTGCTCAGCCGGCGCCTGAACGGGGCGTCACCAGAGTCCGGTAAGCATCCAGGAGCAGGTCGACCGGGTCGGCCTGCTCCGTCGTTTCCGGCCGCAGGCTGCCGGAGTACGCGTTCAGCAGATTGACCACGGCATCGCTCGCCAGACCGTCATCGATTGCGTCCACCGCCTCGCGCGCTCGCTCGGCCACGCCCGCGTCCGTCTCAGTCGCCGCCAGCCAGCTCAGCAGCCCGGCCAGGTCCGCCTGCGTCGCCTCCAGCAGCACGGGCGGGTCGGAGAGCACGTCGGCGAAGTGGGCGGCGGCGGCGGCGATCAGGAGCACGCGTCCGGATACGCTGTCCTCGGCCGGCCAGGCCCGAAGCGCTCCATCCGCCTCACCGAAGACAAGATCCCAACCGGACGCGCCGCGACGCGTCCCCACCCACGGACCCTCGGGCCACAGCCGCCCGAAGGCGCTGACCAATTCGGCCGACTCGGCCATCAGGGATGCCTAGGACTCCACCTTTCCGGCGGGCAGGATCACAATCCGACGCCCCGGCTCGACGCCGACGCTCTGGGTGCGCACCTTCGGGTTCTCGACGAGTGCCATGTGCACGATTCGGCGCTCGATCGCCGGCATCGCCTCGAGCTGGATGATCTTGCCGGTCTGGATGACCCGCTTGGCGGCTCGCTCGGCCACATCGCGGAGCTGCTCCTCTCGCCGGGTGCGGTAACCCTCGACGTCCACGGCGATGCGGTTGTACTCGCCCTCGCGCTTGGCCACGATCAGGTTGACGATGTGCTGCAGGCTGGCCAGCTTCTCGCCGCGTCGGCCGATCAGGACCCCCAGGTCGGAGCCGCGCACGTTCAGTCGCGCGGTCTCGCCGCCGGTGGCGATCTCGACCTCGCCGGGGACGTCCATCAGGCGCAGCAGCTCCTCGAGGACGGTCTTCCCCTGCTCGACTGCGCTTCGCTCCTTGTCGGTCAGCTCCTCGAGGGGCTTGCCGGGGATGAACGGGGCCGGTTCGCGCTGCGGGCGGTCACCACGGTCAGGGCGTGATTCACGCGGTGGGCGGTCGCCACGTTCACGGCGCGGCCGCTCGGAGCGACCGCCGCGCGGCGCTCTGTCGCTCCGTCCGACGACCCCACGGCCAACGGGAACGTATCCACTGTCCGCAGGTGCGAGGTCGGCGGGCCCTGGCACCTCGGCCGCAACCTCGCTCACCATCTCCTCGACCGCCCCTGCGGGTGCCGCGGGGGCGCTCGCCTCGGTGCGCGGCTCGGGTGCCGGCCGAGGCCCAGGGGCACGCACGGTCTTTGCTGCGGCAACGGCCGACTTCGGGGCGGCCAGGATGCGCGCCTCCTCCCCGCCGACGCCCAGGATGCCGCGGCTTCCCTGGGCCAGGATCTCAATGTCGAGGTCGCTCAGGTCCGCGCTGAACTCCTTCATCGCGGAACGGATCGCCTCCTCGACGTTCTTGCCGTTGAACTCGCGGAATGTCATCGCTTTCGGCCTCGTCGCTTCTTCTTGCCACCGGGGCGTTGGCCGGGCCGCGTGGCGCCGGGTGCCCGAGGGCGGGGGGTGGAGGGCTGCCGGGTTTCATCCTTCGCGTCGCCGCCATCCGCGCTGTCGCGGCGCGGGGGCGCCGCCAGCAGCGTGTCTTCCGGCACCGGCGCGAAGCGCGGGTGCCAGCCGAAGAGCGGGAAGAGGTTGCCGAAGCCCATGATCGTGTACTGCTGGACGATGAGATAGGCGGTGTAGACGACCCAGTAGAGGATCAGTCCGCTCGGGAAGAGCCCGCCCCACCAGATCGTCAGCAGCGGGAAGAGATAGGTCATCGTGTTCGTCGTCGACGACGTCGGGTCGCCCTCGATCGGCTTGGGGCTGGTCATGCGCACCTGGACGAACTGCAGGATCGCCGCCGCGACGGCCAGCCCGGAGAGGGCGAAGCCACCGATGCTCAGCGAGAAGACGTGGTCGATCCGCGCCAGGTCCAGGTTGAAGAGCCAGCTCACCGAGGTCTGCACCGGCTCGGACAGCTTGAGCGGGTCGATCAGCTGGCAGTTGAGCGGCAGGAAGTGGCTGAACTCGCCGTTGAATGCAGGGAGGTCGCACACGCCGGAGATCGGCGCTCGGAACTGGGTCGTCGTGCCGGCCAGCGCGGTGATCCCCGGCACGGCCTCCTGGAGCTTGCTGAATGCGTCGGACGCCGCCTGCTCAGCGGTGATGGTTACCACGTTTGAGGCGCGAATCAGCGCCTGGTAGAGAGCGAACAGAAGCGGCAGCTGGATCAGGAGGGGCAGGCATCCGGCCGCCGGGTTGACGCCGTGCTCCCGATACAGAATCTGGGTCTCTTCGGCGATCTTGGTACGGTTGCCCTTGTGCTTGCGCTGCACCTCGCGGATCAGCGGCGCCATCCGTTGGGCCTCGCGCTGGGACCGGATCTGCCGCACGAAGAGCGGCGCGAGGATGGTGCGGATGACGATGGTGAAGACGATGATCGCCAGCGCGAAGTCGCTGAAGATCAGTTGGTAGAACCCGATCAGCAGGTTGAAGAGCGGAAGGAAGAAGACGTCCCAGGGCGGCGTGAAATGCTCGACCCCCAGAAAGCCGGCGCCGACGATTGGGTTCAAGGTGTGCGGATCTCCCTAGCGAACCGGGTCATAGCCACCGGGGTGGAGCGGATGGCAGCGCCCGATGCGCCTGGCGCCCATCCAGATCCCCCTCAGCAGCCCATAGCGCTCGATCGCGGTGTAGGTGTACTGCGAGCAACTCGGGGTGTAGCGGCACGACGGCGGCATCCACGCGAAGAGGCGCTGGTACGCCCTGATCAATCCCAGGCCGATCTTCCTCATCCACGGATCCCCGATCGCTCCACGAGCGACCGGACTGCCTCCCTGAGCTCGTTATGGCTCACCTTTGCCGCCTCCGGTCGGGCAACCAGGAGGAGATCCCAGCCCGATCCGATGGCGCTGATCTGCTCCCGCAGCAACTGGCGCAGCCGGCGCCTTACCCGATTGCGCTGAACCGCGCCGCCGAGAGATCGCGGGGTGCTCAGCCCGACCCTTGTCGCCGAACCGTCGGTCCGCAGCGATCGCAGGACCAGCAGTCGGTTCGAGCGGGCCGTACCCTGACGTCCGAGGGCGTCGAAGTCCGCCTTGCGCCGCAGCATGACAAGGGGCGGCACGGCGGTTCTCCTCGCGGTCAGGCGTTCAGCTTCTCGCGCCCCTTGGCTCGACGCCGGGCCAGCACGCGACGACCGCCCTTGGAAGACATGCGAGCGCGGAAGCCATGTTCGCGCTTCCGGGCGCGCTTCTTGGGCTGATAGGTCCTCTTCATCGTCGGTGCGTGCTTCCCTCGTTCAGCGCCAGCGATGCGGGTCCGATAACACACGAACGGCTGGCACTCTTGCCAGCCTCACGCGATGCCCCCCTCGCGGGTGCCCGTCTCACTCTGCGAGCGGATTCTACCGATGGCGCCGTGGGGGTGTCAAACCTTCGACCGACATCTCAACGAATCCGTTGCCGGGTCGGAAGGGCTGCTGCTACACTACCGCGACCCCCGACGCCGGAGACCCATGAAGAGCGGTCCGTGCGCCCCGAGGGAGACCCGACAGGTTCACGGTGGCGCAGTCAGTTCGGTTGGGAGACGGCTATTGATGGATGCGAAGCAGGTGTGGCGCGCCGTCCTCGGTGAGTTGCAGGTCAGTCTCTCACCGGCCAACTTCGAGACCTGGCTGAAGGACACGTCCCTCGTCGACCTCGATGAGAACCGCTATCGCATCGCAGCGCCGAACGGCTTCGCGCGCGACTGGCTCGACAACCGCTACCGCACCCTCATCAGCCAGACGCTGGCGCGCGTGGTGGGTGGATCGGTCCAGGTCGAGTTCGTGGTCGCGGACGCCCCGGGACCGGTCCCGACGCAGGCCGACGACGACTCGCTCCCCCTGCCCCCGGCGTCTGCCGGCGGCAACACCGTCAACCTGAGCGGGCGCTACTCCTTCAGCAACTTCATCGTGGGCAGCGCCAACCGCCTGGCGCACGCCGCCGCCCTCTCGGTCGCGGAGCGGCCGGGGCATGCCTACAACCCCCTCTTCCTGTACGGCGGAGTGGGGCTCGGCAAGACCCACCTGATGCACGCCATCGGCAACGCGGTTGCGGCCAAGTTCCCGCGCAAGCGGATCCTGTACGCCACGAGCGAGAAGTTCACGAACGACTTCATCAACTCCATCCGGGAGCAGAAGATGGAGGACTTCCGCAATCGGTATCGGCGCATCGATGTCCTGCTGATCGACGATATCCAGTTCATCGCCGATCGCGAGCGGACCCAGGAGGAGTTCTTCCACACCTTCAACACGATCCATGAGGCCGGCAAGCAGATCGTGCTCTCCAGCGACCGCCCGCCCAAGGCGATCACCACCCTGGAAGAGCGGCTCCGCTCGCGGTTCGAGTGGGGCCTGATCGCCGACCTGACGCCGCCCGACCTCGAGACCCGCATCGCCATCCTGCGCAGCAAGGCGGAGGACCAGGCCAACCTGATCCCGGGCGAGGTGATCGAGTTCATCGCCCGCAAGGTGGTGAGCAACGTCCGCGAGCTGGAGGGCGCGCTCAACCGGGTGGTCGCCTACGCCAGCATGTCCGGCATGCCGATCAACAACGAGTTGGCGAGCGCGGTGCTCAGCAATGTCATGTACAACCCGAAGAAGCGGTCGATCACCCCACAGCGCATCGTGCGGGCGGTCGCCGACTACTACGGCGTGAACCTGGATCAGCTCCGTTCCAGCAAGCGCGACCGGGCGATCGTGGTGCCGCGCCAGATCGCGATGTACCTTATCCGCGAGGAGACCGACATCTCGCTGCTGCGCATCGGCGCGGAGCTCGGCGGCCGCGACCACTCAACCGTGCTGCACGCCTACGGCAAGATTGCCCGGGAGCTGCTCGACAACGACGAAATGCGCCGCGAGGTGAGCGCGGTGCGCGAGATGATCTACTCCGATTGACCGACGCGGCCAGGCGCCAGATCGATACCGCTGGTGTGGACAACAGGCACGCGTTGGCCAATCGGCCGCGGTGGGGTTGGACGGTAATCCACACCAACCCGGAGCCGATCCCCAGCCGGTGCACCAACCAGGGCGGGCAGCCAACATTGGCAGGGCCGCTTACCCGCAGGGCGGCAGAGCACGACGGAGCACGGCAATCCACACCGTCCACAGCACTACGAGAGACGGTGACGTACAGGTATCCTTGACGAGTATCAGAGTGGTGTTGAGCTGGGTGGTGGACAAGGCCACCCAGGTGAGGGTGAGGGCTCGATGAACGTAACCGTGATGCAGGCAAACCTGGCACGGGGCCTGGGCGTGGCAGGGCGCGCCGTCAGCAGTCGCGCGACCCTCCCGGTGCTGGCGAACGTGCTGCTGAAGACCGATAACGCCGGGCTGAAGCTGACCGCCACCAACCTGGAGATCGGGATCAACTGCTGGATCCCCGGCAAGGTGACCGACGAGGGGGAGATCACCGTGCCCGCCAAGCTGCTGGCCGACCTGGTGACCTCGCTCTCCCCGACGGACCCGGTCCACCTGCAATTCTCCGCCAAGGACCGGACCCTCAAGGTCTCCTGCGGAGGCAGCCGATCGTCCATCAAGGGGATCGAGGCCGACGAATTCCCGGTCGTGGCCGCCATCGGTGACTCGCCCGCCACGACTGTCGACACGCGGGCGCTGCGGGAGGCGCTCGGCGAGGTGGTCTTTGCCGCAGCGAGCGACGAAAGCCGGCCGATCCTGACCGGGGTGCTCACTCGCTTCGCAGGAAGCGTGATGACGCTGGCGGCGGCCGACAACTACCGCATCGCGGTGCGGACGGTCGGCCTCGCCAAGCCGGTTGCGCAGGAGATGACCATCGTCGTTCCGGCGCGCTCGTATGCCGAGCTCATGCGGATCCTGCCCGACGCGGAGGAGATGATCGAGATCACGGTGACGCCCAACAAGAGCCAGGTCCTCTTCCACGTGGACCAGATCGACCTCGTCAGCCGGCTGATCGAAGGGCAGTTCCCCAACTACGAGCCGGTCATCCCCACTTCGCACACCAGCCGCGCGGTGCTCGACCGCGAGGCTTTCCTGGCGGGCGCCCGGCGCGCGAGCATCTTTGCCCGCGACAGCGCGAACATCATCAAGGTCGAGCTCGGCGGCGACGCCGGCGAGGGGGTCTCGATCACGGCACACGCGGCCGATATTGGTGACGCCTCCGATGCCATTGAGGCTGCCGTTGAGGGCCAGGCGACCACCATCGCCTTCAACGCGCGCTACCTGATCGACGTCCTCGCCAACCTGGGGGCCGAGGATGTCG
The DNA here is from genome assembly GCA_040882375.1 of Chloroflexota bacterium. Taxonomy (GTDB): domain Bacteria; phylum Chloroflexota; class Limnocylindria; order QHBO01; family QHBO01; genus CF-167. The sequence goes on along the minus strand of JBBEBK010000088.1, from coordinate 6,685 downwards.
CCCTGGAGCTGTCGGGGCCGCTGGCTCCGGGCGTCGTCCGCGGGATCGGCAAGGACGAGTACGTCCACGTGATCATGCCGGTCCGCACTGCCTCGTAAGGGCGCGCGATCCCGGCCGGCGCCGCGGCGGCACCGATGCGCCTGACCCGCCTTCTGCTCGAGGACTTCCGCAGCTACGCCACCGCGGAGCTGCACCCGGACCCGGGGCTGACGATCGTCGCCGGGCCGAACGGTGCCGGCAAGACGAACCTGCTGGAGGCGATCTTCGTGGCGGTCGCGGGTCGCTCGCACCGGGCCGGACCCGACGCCGAGATGGTGCGACATGGGCGTCCCTTCGGCCGCGTTCGCCTGGATCTCGCCGACCCCGGTGGCAGCGCCACGTTGCGCGTGGAACTCATCCTGCCCGGCGCCGAGGCGCCGCCGGAGATCCGCAAGCGGCTGACCGTCAACGGCCTGGCCCGGCGGGTGACGTCTGTCCACGACAGCGTACGAGTCGTCCTCTTCCGGCCCGAGGAGATGCTTCTCCTGGTCGGGGCGCCCGGAGAGCGCCGCCGCTTCCTGGACGCCATCCTGGCGCAGCGCGACCGCGGAGCCGCCCGGGACCTGGGCGAGCTGGCTCGGATTCTCGTGCAGCGGAACGCGCTGCTTCGCGCGATACGGCGCGAAGAGACGACGGTCGACGGGCTCGACTTCTGGGACGAGGCGCTGGCCACCGTGGGCGGCCGGGTGACCGCTTCACGGATGGGGCTGGTGCGGGACCTGGACGACCAGATCCCGGCGCTGCACGACGCCGTGGCGCCGACCGACGAGATCGGGGATCGCGTGCGGCTCAGCTACGCCGACACGCTCAAGGACGCGTGGGCCGATCGCTCGGCGCAGCCGTCCGCCGCCGAGCTCGCAACGGCCTATCGGCGCCGCCTGGCGGAGGTCCGGCAGAAGGAGCTGTGGAACGGGGTCTCGCTGGTCGGGCCGCAACGGGACGACCTGCGCGTCGAGCTCGGCGGCCGCGAGGTGGCGACCCACGCCAGCCGCGGCCAGCAGCGGACGATCATCCTGGCCCTCAAGCTGGCCGAGCGCGATCTCCTGTCGGTGGGTGGGCCGGCGCCGATCGTCCTGCTCGACGATGTCTTCAGCGAGCTCGACGCCGAGCGGTCCGAGCGGCTGCTGGGTCTACTCCTCGAACGCGGCCAGGTGCTCGTCACCATGGCCGATCTCTCCACGCTCCCGTCAGGACGCCGTGGCGTGGCGGTCTGGCAGGTCGGGGAGGGGCGCCTCACGCAGACGCCACGGGTCGCATGAGTAGCGCCGAGGAGGCCGCAGCCGCAGTCCAGCGCGCCCTGTTGACGTGCGTCGGGCCCGGCGCAGCCGAGCAGATCGCGCAGGCGCAGGTACGGCTGGCGTGGGCCGAGGTGGCGGCCGCTGCCGGCCTGGAGCGGGGCGGCATGGAGTCGCGCCTGATCCGGGTGCGGAACGGCGCCGCCGAGGTAGAGGCCTCGGAGCCGATCCTCGCGCAGGAGCTCACCCTGCGCGCCGACGCGCTGGTGCAAGCGGTCAACGCCCGCATGGCCGGGCGCCCCGGGGCGACGATCGTCCTGGCTCGCATCGCCGTCTCGGTGGGTCGTTCCGGCGCGGGACGCTCCCTATAATCGACCCCGTCCCGCCCACTCTCAGCCACCGCTCGAGCGCAGCCCCATGAGCAATCGCCTCTCCACCCGCATCGGCCTGCCGGCGGCAGACGAGCGCGGAGCCGGCGCGCTCGACATCATCCGTTTCCGTGAGCCCGCCACCGGGGCCGAGTCGCGCACCAAAGGCTCCCTCTTCGTGGTGGCACAACTGACCGGTGAAGGCGCCGCCCTGGCGCGGGCGACCGGCGAGGCGCTCGAGGCGCTCGAGCACGATTACTACTACGACATGTCGGTCGGCGCCCTGGGTGCCCTCTCGAAGGCGCTCGCCGGCGCCAACCGCCGCCTCTTTCACCAGCGTGGCCGCCTGGGGATTCCCCGCCGCGGAGCGGTGAGCGTCGTTGCCCTGGTGGTCCGTGGCCGCGAAGGGCATGTGGCGAAGCTGGGACCGGCCGCCGCCGTCATCGTCCGTGGCGGCCGGATGTACGAGTTGCCACCACCACCGATGGCGGCCGAGGAGGATCCCCGGATCCGGACCCGGCAGATCGCCGAGACGCTCGGCGAGGCGCTCGAGATTCAGCCCTTCACCTGGCAGGGGGAGCTGACGCCGGACGACCGGATCGCTCTCCTCTCGCGCAACCTGGCCGAGGTGGTCGGCACCGACGAACTGCAGCAGGCCATCTCGACGCTTCGCCCGGCGGCCGCGGTGGAGCACCTCCAGCAACTCTTCCGCATCAGGGGCGGGGTCGGCTCCGATGGCGTCCTGGCCCTGGAGGTGATCGAGCTGGCGGCAACGGCCACCACCAGGCAGCTCGAGGCGGTGCGCCCGGCCGAGCCGCTGGCCGGCCTGCCCGACCACAGCCCGGTGCCTCTGGCCGATGCGATCGGCGCCGGGCTGCACCGCGCCGGGGACGCGATCGACGGAGCGCAGGCTCTCGTCGCCAAGGGGATCCTGTACGGGGTCAACATCCTGCTCGCCTTCGTGCCCCGACGACGGCCGGCCTACCCGACCTCGATCCCGCGGACCGCGCTTCGCGAGGAGGGCCGCCGCCGCCGCCTGGGGCTGCTGGGAATGGCGGGCGTGGCGGCCCTGATGGCCGTGGGGGCGACCGTCGCGAGCCTCCCGACGCCCGCCCCGACCGATGCCATTCTGCGTGCCAGCCTCGCGCGGGCCGCGGTGGTCGAAGCGCAGGATCTCGTCGCGGCGGTCGGCGAGCGGGTCGGCGGCCGCGACCTGGTTGACCGCGAACCCGAGACGGCGACCGAGCTGCTCAACGCCGCGGCTGCCGCACTCCGACGGGCCGCCGACGCGGGAGTCTCCGCGGCCGACCTTGCGCCCCTCGAACGTCGGGTGGACCGCGGGCTCGACGAGCTGTATGCGGTGACGCGGCTCTCCGAGACGACCACCGTCATCGACCTGGGCGCCGCCTTCGCGGACGTCGATCCGCTCGACATGGCACTCGCCAGCGACGGCTCGCTGTGGGTCATCGAGCTGGCGCGCGGTCGAGTGGTACGCGTCGACCCGGTGAACGGGGATGCGACGGTGGTCTATCGGTCAGGGCAGGAGTTCGACGGCGGTGTCGCCGGGGCACCCTGGATGCTGGCCACGGCGGCGACCGACGTGGTGCTGATCGATCGGCAGCGACAGGCGTGGCGCTTCGACCTGGGCGAACAGATCCCGCGGCGACTCGCCATGAGCGGGCTGGATGCCGTCTCCGCCGGGAGCCACCTGCTGGCGGCGCTCCAGCACCGGCCGCCGCTGGAGATCTTCAACCTGTACATGGTGGATGCCACCGCGGACGAAGTGTGGAAGTGGTCGTCGGGAAACGTGGTGCCGGTGACGTATCCGGGCGACCCGGAGCAGTTCCTCACGGAAGCACCCGACCTGCCGGCGGGGGACGCCCGCGATCTCCTGGTGGACGCCAACCTGTGGCTCCTGCATCCGGGCACGGTGACCCGTGTCAACTTCGGCACGCCGCTCATCCAGGAGGACTACTCGCTCGATCCGCCACCCGACGCGGCGGTTCGCGGACCGCTCGGCTACACCCTGCTCGACGGCGCCACGATCGGGGAGCGGGAGCTCTTCTACATCTACGACGCGGCCAACGCGCGGATCATCGCCTTCCAGCGTGCCGACGGCGCCTTCGTGCGCCAGTGGCTGGCGCCCCGCGAGGGCGCGGAGTCCAGCCTGCTCGCGACGGTGCAGGCCATGGCCGTCTCCTCGGTCGCCGACGGTCCGCCGGCCGCCTACCTCCTGACGCCGGACCGCATCGTCCGCATCGTCCTCGAATAGGCTCCTCTAGAATTGGGCCGTGAGGCTCATCGAGATGGTCGTGGAGAGCGTGCGGGTGCACATGCTCTCCAGCCAGCACGTGGTCATCCTGAAGCAGTCGGACCGGGACCGATACCTCCCGATCTGGATCGGTCCGTCCGAGGCGAACGCCATCGCCATGCGCCTGCAGGGGCTCAATGCCGAGCGGCCGCTGACCCACGACCTGCTGGTCAGCATCGTCGGGACGCTCAACGCATCGGTGAACCGGGTGGTGGTCACCAGCGTGACCGAGGGAACCTTCCACGCCCGCCTGTACGTCGAGGCGGCCGATGGCAGCGAGGCCGAGATCGACTCGCGGACGAGCGACGCGATCGCCGTGGCGGTGCGCACCGGATCGACCATCTACGTGGATGAGCGCGTCCTCGACGAGGCGGGGGTCGAGCCCGACCGGGCGGAGGCGGGCGACGACCCCGACGAGAAGCTCGCGGTCTTCCGCGAGTTCATCAACTCGCTCGACGTCGACCTCGGCGGTGGCGAGAAGGGTCCGCCCCGTGAGGAGCTCGGCGGCTAGGCCGTCTCGCGCCGCGTCCCGAGGACCTGCGCCCTGCGCGTCCACAGAGCCCAGCGCAGGACCGCCAGGTCGCGGAAGGTGCGCAGGATCTTGCCGATGCTGGCCCCCGTGTTGGTGCCCGCCGCACGTGGGTAGTGATTGACCCCCACCTGGGCGGTGCGCCGGCCGCGCGCGCGCAGCTTGATGAGCAGCTCGGCCGACAGGAACGGCCCCTCGGCGTCAAGCCGCAAGCCGTCGAAGACCTCGCGTCGGAAGAGCTTCATGGCGCAGTCGATGTCACGCACCCGCAGGCCGAAGGCGACCGACACGATGGCGTTGTAGGTCTTGGCGATGAAGATGCGGTGGAATGGGTCGCGCCGCTTGATCCTATAGCCGATCACCGCGTCGACCGGCTTGCGCTCGTCGGCGAGACGAACGAGCAGCCGGCTCATCTCTCGCAGGTCGAACTGCAGATCACCGTCAGAGAAGCAGATCAGCTCGCCGCGGGCGTTCTCGAAGCCTGCCTTGAGGGCACCGCCGTAGCCGCGGTTGGCCTGGTGGTGGACGCGCACCCGCGGATCGGCGGCGGCCAGCGCGTCGGCGAGCTCAGGGGTCCGGTCGGTTGATCCGTCATCGATGGCCAGGACCTCGATCGAGCTGACCAGTGGACCGATCTCGGCCAGCGCGCGCTCGACGGTCCGCTCGATATTCTCCTGCTCGTTGTAGGCGGGAAAGAAGAAGGTGAGCGCCGGCCGAGCGTCGCCGGACGGTGCCGGGGGGCGGGCGGGGGACGGGTTTGGGTCCTGGGTCAACGCGACCTCCTCTGCAGCCGGTCCGCGGTACCGTAGCGCAACCGCCCGGAAAGCGGTGCCGTCAAGGGGTCGATGTATACTCCGGCCCACCTTGGCGTACGACCGCAGGCGTCCCTGACCGGGTGCCGCCACCGATGACCCGCGACTCCGTGAGGGAGCGGGGCGCGAGGCCATTCGACCGCGGCCTGCCGCTCGATCCCGCCACGCTGGTGATCCTCCTGATCGTGATGGGGGTGCTCCTGCGCGCCTTCATCGGTGGGATCTACGTACCACTCTCCGGCTTCCGAATCGATGTCGGCGACTTCTCGGCCTGGGCACAGCGCCTGGCTGCCAACGGGCCCGGTGAGTTCTACCAGGCTGACTACTTCAGCGACTACCCACCCGGCTACATGTACGTCCTGTGGCTGCTCGGCTCGGTCGGTGAGTGGCTGCGCCCGGTGTTCGGCCTATCGATCACGCCCGGCCTGGTGAAGGTTCCCGGCATCCTGGCCGACGCGGGGGTGGCGTGGCTCCTGTTCATCTACGCCCGCCGTTTCGGAGACCGATGGCTCGGCGGCTGGGGCGGCGAGCGGATCGGTGTCATCGCGGCAGCGATCTATCTATTCAACCCCGGCACCATCTTCAACGCATCGGTCTGGGGCCAGGTTGACTCAGTGGGGGCGCTCGTCATTCTCGCCACGCTCTACCTGCTCGCCCGCGGCTGGACCGAGGCGGCCGCGGTGGGCGCCGTCGTGGCGCTGCTGGTCAAGTTCCAGTTCGCCTTCCTGATCCCGATCGTGGCCATCGTGGGTATCAAGCGGCACCTGCTCGGTCGCTCGTCGGACCCCGCTCATGATGACCGCGGTGACCCGCTGCGGGTGCTCACCTCGCTCGCCGCCGGCCTCGGCTCACTGGTCGTGCTGATCCTGCCGTTCGGGCTGGCGGTCTGGACGCCGGCCGACCGTACGCACTCGCTGATCGGGAAGTTCCTCGACGCGGCGGACACCTACAAGGGCCTCTCCATCAACGGCTTCAACCTGTGGCGCAACCCCTGGAGTGGACTTGGCGACTCGTTGCAGTGGGGGTGCGACGTCGCCCCGCCGACGTGCCCCGACGGGCAGGGGATCGCCCTTCTGCTGGGCACCTTCCCCGTCACCTGGCAGCTGGTGGGGACCGTGCTGTTCGCCGTGGCCGCCCTCGTCGCGCTGTGGCAGATCGCCCGCCGGGATGATCCGGACGGTCTGCTGGTCGGCGCGCTGGTGCTGGCAGTGGCCTTCTACGCGCTCCCCACTCGCGTCCACGAGCGCTACCTCTTCCCGGCGCTGGCGCTGGCAGCTCCGCTGGTCATGCGCGGGCGGGGATGGGCAGTGCTCTACGCGGCCCTGACCGTCTCGTTCTTCGCCAACGTCTACTGGGTCTACACCGCGGATTGGTCCTGGGCGGGACCGAAC
>JBBEBK010000087.1:0-24333 GCA_040882375.1 Chloroflexota bacterium | reverse complement strand
CTGCCAGGCGGCGGCATCGGCCGTGGTCGCCTCGCGGAAGGTGGCGGTCACCGGGTCATGCGCCCTCGCGCCCGTACCCGGCGGCGCGCAGCTCCTGCCGGGCCACCTCGGCTTCGTCCCACCAGATCGATCCAGAGGCCGTGAGCATGTTGTGCTCGTGCCCCTTGCCGGCGAGAAGGAGTGTGTCACCGACGCCGGCCCGCCCGATGGCGGCAGCGATGGCGCTGCGGCGGTCGTTGATCACCCACAGGTTCTCGCCGTCGCGGGAGCCGGCGGCACGCGCTCCATCGGCGATCGCCTCGTTGATGGCCTCGCGGTCCTCGCCGCGCGGGTCCTCGTCGGTCACGTAGGCCAGGTCGGCGAGCTCCGCCGCGATCCTGCCCATCACCGCGCGCTTGGTCGTGTCCCGCTCACCTGCCGAGCCGAATACGACCGCCAGGCGTCCGGCGGTGACCGGGCGCAGCACGCGCAGGACCTTCTCTATGGCATCGGGCGAATGGGCGTAATCGACCACCACGCCGAACGGCTGCCCCTCGTCGACCGGATCCATGCGACCGGCGACGCTGCGTGCCGCTGCGAGCGCGGTCCGGGCCGCATCGGGGTCGATTCCCCACCCAACCGCCCATGCGAACGCGGCCAGAGCGTTTTCAACGTTGAAGGCGCCGACCAGCGGGATCTCGAGCTGACCACTCCAGCCGGGAGCGAGCACCGACACGGTCGACCCGGTCGGGCGCTCGGCGACAAGGGTGCCGCGGACATCGGCCTCCGCATGTGCGCCAAAGCTGACGACCCGATCACGGGCTCGTTCGCGGAAGAAGGCGTACGACGGGTCGTCGCGGTTGAGAATCGCCAGCGGAGCCTCCTCGACGAGGAGCGCCTTGGCGGCGCGATATGCCTCGAAGGTGCCGTGGAACTCGAGGTGCTCGTGGGTCAGGTTGGTGACGATCCCTGACCGGTAGCGGCAGTTGCGCGTTCGACCCTGCGCCAGGCCGTGGCTGCTCGACTCGATCACCGCGGTGTCGTTCCCGGCCGCGAGCATTGCAGCCAGCAACTCCTGGAGCTCGAGCGCCTCGGGCGTGGTGACGCGGCTCAGGTTGTCGGTCGTCTCATCCCCGACGCGCTGCCAGACGGTGCCGAGCAGCCCGGGCCGTCGTCCGGCGGCGATCAGCAGTTGGCTGATGAGCCAGGCAACCGTCGTCTTGCCGTTCGTGCCGGTCACCCCGATCGTCTCGAGGGTGAGGGTTGGCGCATCGAACCACAGGTCGGCGGCATCGGCGAGGGCGTGGCGGCTGTTGGCGACCACGAGCTGCGGCACGCTGAGCCTCGGCCGCTCTTCCTGGTCGACGACGCCGAGGGCACCGGCCGCGATGGCCGCGTCAACGAACCGATGCCCATCGGTATGGTCGCCCCGAACCGCAAAGAAGAGGGAACCCGGCGTCACCCGCCGCGAGTCGTAGGCCAGGCCGCCGACCTCTCCAACGGGCAGTCCGACCACCCGCTCCGGACCGATGCGATCGGTGAGTGCCCCCAGCCCCATTCCGCGCGTCGCTTCGCTCATGCCTTCGCCTCCCGACCACGACCGAAGCGGCCACGCATGAGACGGCGCATCTCCCCGAGCTCGTGGGAGCGGAGCGCCGTGGCGGCGGCCAGGTAGGTGAAGACGCCGGCCGCGCCGAGCACCAGCAGCACGACCAGCCGGCCGAACCCGTTGTCGCGGAGGCCCGCCGCCCACAGGTCCACCACCTGCAGCCCACCGAACACGAGCAGCGCAGCTACCGCGGCGGCGGCGGCCGATCGAGCGACCGATCCGACCACCTCGGGGACCTCCAGCCCGTCGAGCCTGCCATGGAGCGCCCAGAGGAGTCCGAGCACCTCGACGCCGGCGGTGATCGACATTGCCAGCGCCAGCCCCTCGACCCCCATCGGTCCGGACAGCCAGATCATGAGCGGCACGTTCACGGTCACCGCCACGATCGCCCAGCCCACGGGGGTCCGGGTATCCTGGAGTGCGTAGAAGGCCCGCGCCAGGACGTGCTGGACGGTGTGGAAGCTGAGGCCCACCGTGAAGAAGAGGAGCGCCTGGGCGGTCCGCTCAGTCGATTCGGCGCTGAACAGGCCGTACTGGAAGAAGACCGAGGTGAAGGGACCGCGCAACACGATGATCAACGCCGTCAGCGGCGCGGCGATGAAGAGCAGGACGCGAACCGCCTGCGCCACCTGGGCGCGCACCTCGCTCACCCGACCCAGCGCGGCATCCCGGGAGAGGCGTGGGAAGAGAGCCACCGCCACGCTGACCCCGATCACGCCGACCGGCACCTGCATCAGCTGGAACGCGTAGTTGTAGGCGGTCACGCTGCCCGCCGGCAGACCGCTGGCCAGGATGGTGCTGACGATAAAGTTGATCTGCGCCGCGGCCAGGCCGAGCATCCGCGGCCCCATCAGGCGCACCACCTGGCGAACGCCCGGGTGCGACAGGCCGATGGTCAGGTCGTATCGCTGCCCCACCCGGCCGAGCTCCGGGAGCTGGATCACCAGGTGCGCCAGTGACCCGATCACCACGCCGACCGCCAGCCCCTCCACGCCCATCAACGGGGCGAGGACGACCGCCGCACCGATGATGGCCGCGTTGTAGACGAGCGGTGCCAGCGACGGGACGGTGAAGCGCTCGTGGCTGTTGAGGATCCCGCTGACCACCGCCCCCATCCCGATGAAGACCGGGCTCAGCAGCATCACCCTCGTCATTCGCACGGTCAGCTCGGTGGTCGGCGCGTCGAAGCCCGGGGCCACGATGGGCACCACGATGGGCGCCAGGATGGCCATCAGCAGGCTGAACCCCGACAGGGCAATGACCACTAGGTTGATCACGCTGCTCGCCAACCGCCACGCTTCGGTCTCTTCGCCCCGTGCGCGATAGCTGCTGAAGACCGGGATCAGCGCAGCGCTGAGGGCACCGGCGACCACGAGCTGGAAGATTGCATCGGGTATCCGGAAGGCGGCGAAGTAGGCGTCGAGCTCGCGGCTGGCGCCGAACTGCGAGCCGATCACCAGCAGGCGAACCCAGCCGAGCAAGCGGCTCCCCAGGGCCGCGATGGTGAGGATCAGGCTGGCGGTCGCCAGCACGCGTCCGACAGACGGACCGGCAGGGGCCGATGCCGTCTCGCCGCCGGCACCCTCGCTCACCGCGAGGGCCGTCCCGAGGCAGCGCGACCAGAGCGAGGATGGGCGGAGCGATAGGCGGAGCGCAGCGAGGCATCCGACAGGTGGGTGTAGATCTGGGTGGTGGCCAGCCGGGCGTGTCCGAGCAGCTCCTGCACGGTGCGCAGATCGGCCCCGCCCTCGAGCAGGTGCGTGGCAAATGAGTGGCGCAGGGTGTGCGGCGACGTGTTGGCCGGCGCCTGAGACACGGTCACCCAGCGATCGACCACCATCCGAGCGCCACGGTCGGTCAGTGGGCCTCCCGAGTTATTCAGGAAGAGGTGTGGAGTCGTGGTGCCGGTACCGGCCGTGGCCCGTGCCGCCAGGATCGGCCGTCCCTCGGCCAGGTACCCGTTCAGCGCGAGTGCCGCCGGCTCGCCGAAGAGCAGTTCGCGCTCCTTGGATCCCTTCCCGATCACTCGCAGGAGGCGCTGCGCGAGGTCCACCCGGTCGAGCGTCAGCGAGGCGAGCTCGCTGATCCGCATGCCGGTCGCGTAGAGCAGCTCCAGGATGGCTGCGTCACGTCGCGCGGTCGCCGCCGCTCGCTGCGCCGAGAGCCCGGATGTCGTCCTCGTTGCGAGCCCACGGGGAGACTCGACAAGGCGCGCCGCATCGTCCACCGACAGGACGCGCGGCAGACGACCTGGCCGCTTCGGCGAGCGCACCCCGGCCATCGGGTCGGCGCTGATCCATCCCTGCCGGGCCGCGTGACGGTACATCGAGCGGATCGCCGCCAGCCGACCGCCGATCGACGAGGCGGACAGTTCGGCATCGGCCAGCGAACTCAGGTAGGCGCGCACCGTGGCGCGGTCCGGGGACTCCCATGAGACTCCCCGCTCGGCCAGGAGGGCGAGGAACTCGCCGGCGTGGCGCCGGTACTCGCGAACCGTGCCGGGCGACGAATTGCGGCTGGTCAGGTGCGCCAGGAATCGCTCCAGCGGATCAGTCACGCGCGTCGCCGACAACCACCTGCCCGTCCCCCGCCGCGGCCGTCGGGCGCGTCCAGACCGCGTAGTCGCAGTCCGGGTAGCGGTCACAGCCCCAGAACGGCCGGCGGCCCGCTCGGCCGCGCCTGGTGACGACGGTCCCGGTCGAGCATTTCGGGCAGACGCCAAAGCGTTCCGCCGTGGGACGGTCCTTCTTGATGTACTTGCAGTCGGGGTACCGGTTGCAGCCAACGAAGGCGCCGAAGCGGCCGTGTTTCGCGACGAGCTCTCCCTGGCTGCACTCGGGGCACATTTCACCGACCCCGGGCAGCACCGGCGTCTCCTCCCCCTCCTCACCGGGGAGCGGCATCGTGTGCTTGCACTCGGGGTAGTTGCTGCACCCCAGGAACCAGCCGTTGCGCCCAAAGCGCTTGATCATCATGTGGCCGCTCAGCGGGCAGGGGATATCGGTCACCTCCACCTGCTTGGGAATCCCCTCACGCCCGGCGGCGATCTTCTCGCTGAAGGGCTCCCAGAAGCGGCGCACCATCGGCACCCACTCCTGGGTACCACTCGCCACGTTGTCGAGCTCCTCCTCCATGCGTGCGGTGAAGTCCACGTCCACCACCTCGGGGAAGTGTTCAACCAGCAGGTCAGTGACCCGCAGTGCCGATTCCTCGGGGAAGAGGCGACGTTCCTTGATGGTCACGTAGCCGCGCGCCCGAATCGTCTCGATGGTCGGGGCGTAGGTCGAGGGGCGCCCGATGCCGTGCTCCTCGAGCGCCTTGATCAGCGTCGCCTCGGTGTAGCGGGGCGGCGGCTGGGTGAAGTGCTGCTCCGAGGTAAGTTCGAGCAGGTCGAGCGGCTCGCCCTCGACCAGGCTGGGGAGCACCGTCAGGCGCTCATCCTCTTCGTCGTCGCGCCCCTCGACGTAGACCGCCTGGTAGCCGTCAAAGATGCGCTTCCGCGCGCCGGCGTGGAGCGTGTAGCGGTCCGCGGTCACGTCCACGCCCACCTGCGCGAAGCGCGCCGGCGCCATCTGGCTGGCGATGGCTCGGCGCCAGATCAGGTCGTACAGGCGGAGCTCGTCGGCCTTCAGCTGCCCCTCGAGCGATTCCGGGGTGCGCTGGAAGCTCGACGGCCGGATCGCCTCGTGCGCCTCCTGCGCGCCGCGGGTGCGTGCGCGATAGGCGTTTGGACGGGTGGGCACGAAATCCGCGCCGAACCGCGTCCCGATGACGTCACGCGCATCGGCCACGGCGCCGGCGGCCATCGACAGCGAGTCGGTGCGCATGTAGGTGATCAGGCCCACCTGGCCATCCGGCAGCGCAATCCCCTCGTACAGCCTCTGGGCCGCGCTCATCGTCCGCCGCGCCCCGAAAGCGAGCTTTCGCGACGCCTCCTGCTGGAGGGTGCTGGTCGTGAACGGCGGCGGAGCCGAACGCTTCACCTCCTCGCGCTTGACCGATGCCACCCGGAACTCGGCGGCTCGCAGCGCCGCCTCGTGCTGGCTTGCCTCGTCGCCGGATGCGACGCGTGCCTTCTTGCCGTCGATCTTGGTGAGCTCCGCTGAGAATCGTCCGCCGGCGTCGCGGCGGGACAGATCGGCGGCGAGTGACCAGTACTCCTCGGCCACGAAGCGGTCGATCTCGCGCTCGCGCTCCACGACCAGGCGCACCGCCACGCTCTGCACTCGACCAGCCGACAGGCCGCGTCGGATCTTGCTGCTCACCAGTGGGCTGAGCTTGTAGCCGACCAGCCGGTCGATGATTCGTCGTGCCTGCTGCGCATCCACCAGGTCGCGGTTGATCGCCCGTGGGTGCTCAAAGGCGGCCGTGATGGCCGCCTTGGTGATCTCGCTGAAGGTGACCCGGCGAGTACGCTCGGGGTCGAGCTCGGCATACTCGGCGATGTGCCAGGCGATCGACTCGCCCTCGCGGTCGAGGTCGGTGGCCAGCCACACCAGGTCGGCCGCGCGCGCCTTCGTGGCAAGCGCATCGAGCTCGCGCCGGCGCTCCTTGAGCGGCTCGTAGCGGGGCGCGAAATCGTTCTCGAGGTCCACCCCCAGCGAACGCTGTGGAAGGTCGCGGACGTGACCGTAGGAGGCGGTGACGCTGTAGCCGGGGCCCAGGTATCGCTCGATCGTCTTGGCCTTGGCGGGCGACTCCACGATCACCAGGTCGCCGTGGGAACGTGCGCTGGCGCGCTTCTTGGGGGGCATCGGTCAGGGAGTGTAGCACCCGTCCCCGGGCGTCCCGGGGAGCGCGATCAGTCGGTGAAGTCCCAGGTGATGACGATCCGCGAGCCGCTCTCGGCGATCCCGATGCCGATCCGGGTGAAGTGCGTGGAGAGGATATTGCCGATGTGGTTGGCGTAGCCGGGGTACGGTTCGGCCATGAAGGTGGCGTGGCACCAGTCGAGGCCGGCGGCCCCATTGCTCCCGGACGAGCAGATGTTCTCGCCGGACCAGCCGTACCCGAGCCCCGCATTGCGCAGCCGCTGCTGGTAGCTCGTCCCGTCCAGGCTGTTGTGGCTGAAGTAGTTGTACTGGACCATCTCCCACGAGTGCGCCGTGGCCGTGGCGGTGAGCGCCGCGTCGAGCACCAGAGGCCCAAGGCCGTAGGCGGCGCGAGCAGTGTTCACCTGGTTGAGTGCGTAGCCCACCAGCGTCGGCGACGAGGGGGTCGGCGGGATCGCCACGCGGGGCCGAGCGGCCGCGCCCTTGGTGGTGAAGGACCAGGTCATCTCGATGACATTCCCATCCAGGTCGATGGCCCCGGGCAGCAGGGCGATCTCGAACCGGTGGCCGGCGGCCAGTGCGCGGGCCGGGACGAAGCTGAGCTGCGTGGTCGCGGCGTTCCACTCGGCGGTACCGCTGACGGCCGACCCGGCGGTTGCATCGCGGACGGAGAGCGCGGCGGCGACCGAAGGAGCATTCACTCGTTGGCTGAACCAGAGCGTGACCTCGGTGGGCGACACCCCGGTCGCGCCGATGCCCGGCGAGACCTTCACCACCTGGGCACCGGCCCGAGTCGTGAAGGAGAAGGACTGATCGCCCCCCAGTGGGTTCCCTGATCTGTCATGTGCGCCAGCCACCGTCACCGCATAGCGAGCATCAGAAGCCAGACGCTCGGCCGGAGAGAAGGTCATCGTCGAGCCGCTCCAGGCGAAGACACCCGGCACCGCCGGCGTGATGGTGAAGCCGCGTTCCACTTCGTCACGGTTCATCTCGGCGCTGAAGGCAATCACCACCGAGGTCGAAGCGCTGGCATCCGCCGCGGTGTCGGCACGCAGGCCCATGCTCGTGGCGGCCGTGTCATCGTCGCTGAATTCCTCGACGCCCTGTCCCGCGGCCACCATCTGCACCTCGAAGTCGGTGATGCGCGGGGCCGTCTCGGTCGTGAAGCTGAAGCGCTGCGCCTCGGCGAGCGCCAATCCGTCGGCACGAAGTGCCTCGGCGCCGACAGTCAGCAGGTAGCGGTGATCGGTCAACCAGCGAGACGCGGGCTCCACCACGAGCGTGCGGGCGTCGCTCGACCACCGCAGGCGAACGTCGCGGGCGGGAGCGATCAACAGCGCGGCCGCAACCGACGCGGCGTCCATCGGCTGGCTGAAGGCAAGCTCCACGGCGTCGAGCGTCCCGATCCCTTGCCCAACGTTGCCGGGCAAGATGGATGCCGGTGGAGCAAGGACGGCTGCCAGGCCGGCGGTGGCGCTGCCGCCTGCCGAGACCGCGGTGGCGACGGCAAGGGCGAGGGCTGCAATCGACGTACGAGTGATGGCTCGATGACGGCGCACCTGGCGCGCAACGGACGCCAGAGGGGCACGCGATGTCGCGCGAATGCTGCGGATCGAAAGCAATAGACCTGGACTCCTGTCATGGGCGGACCGTGTGTCGCAGACAGCGCACGGCTGCCCCAATGGCGGTCGGAGTATACCGGTGATTCACCGCGCGCGGTCCGGCACGGTCCCGATGCGTCGTGCCGCCAGGGTCGGATGAAAGGTCGCGCCGCCGTAGTTGTCGACCAGTCCGCGAGCCTCCAGCAGCGTCAACGCGCTGGCCAGAACGCCCGTTCGCAGGCCGGTCCGACCGATCATCTCTTCGATCGATCCGGAGCGCCGCAGCAGGCCGCCGAGCACAAGACCCTCCGCTTCTGAAAGGCTGGCAACACTGACCGGGCGCCGGCCGGCACTTGTCCCGATGGCATGCAGCAGCGCTGCCGGCGATGTGACCAGCGACGCCAGGTGATCGGCGATCAACCGATTGCAGCCCGCCGAGGCGACAGCATCGATGGGCCCGGGAACGGCGTGCAGGTCGCGACCGTAGTCCACCGCGGCGGCTGCCGTGAGGAGCGCCCCAGAGCGATCCGGCGCCTCGACCACGACCACGGCGCGCGCGAGGCCGGCGATGATGCGATTCCGTCGCGCAAAGTCCGGCCGGCCGATTGACTGGCCTGTCGCGAGCTCTGAGACCAGCGCACCACCGCAGGCGAGCATCCGCCGTGCGAGTTCGCGGTGACGCGGGGGATAGATCCGGTCCAACGGCGAGGGCAGCACCCCAATGCTCCGCCCACCGGCGGCAACCGCGGCGGCGTGAGCCTCACCGTCGATCCCGAGTGCAAGGCCACTGATGACCGTCACACCGGCGCGGGCCAGCTCGTCGCCGAGATCCGCGGCACAGGCGCGGCCATATCCGGTCGCCCGACGCGTGCCAACGACAGCTACCCCGGGGGCGTCAAAGGCGTCGCTGGAGCCGGCCACGAAGAGGACCGGCGGCCGAGGATCGATCTCCGACAGGGAGCGCGGATAGGCCGCGTCGAGCACCGTGAGCACCTCACCGCCAGCCAGGCGGGTTGCGCGCTCGACTCGCGCGAGGACGGCGGATGGACCCTCGCGGCGCAGATGGCGCAGCGCGGTCGTGGCCTCGCCGGTGACGCGGGGCAGCTCGGCCAGCAACTCGGCGCCGGCCGCCCATGCGGCGCGGGCGCTGCCGTACCGATGCAGGAGGCGTGCGAAGCCGACAGGCCCCACCCCGGGCACCTGCGCCAGCGCCACCCAGAACGGTCGCTCGGCAGCCGGGTCGAGGTGTCCGAGCTCCAGCGTCCGCCAGCCTTGCCGATGGGGTGATTGCGCCCTGCCGAACGCGTCAGCGCCGGCCGGCGACCTCTCTGCGGTCGTCGCTCCGACGGCCGCGCCGGCGGCCCCCACACCGATCACGGCAGCGCCGCCGCGCGATAGCGCAGCGCCTCGTCGAGGTGCAGTGCATTGACGGTCGACTCGCCTTCCAGATCGGCCACCGTGCGTGCAACTCGCGCGGTGCGGTGCATGCGACGCGGCGAGAGCCCGAACCGGCGGCCACGTCGTGTCAGGAGCTCGAGAAGCGGAGCCGCGAACCCGTGTCGCTCGTCGAATTGCGGAGCGGGCAGCTCCGCGTTTGCCCGACCCTGGCGGTCCAGCTGCCGGCGCCACGCGGCGGCCACGCGAGCCGCAACGACCCGGCTCGCCTCGGGGTGTCGCGAGCGTGAGGCGCTGCCTGCCGTCCGTCGCTCCGGCTCGGCCATGGTCACCCACAGGTCGATCCGATCTCGCAGCGGGCCTGACAGGCGGGCCGTGTATCGGCGCGCGACCGCGTCTTCGCAGGTACATGCACGTCCGTGCGACCCGCGCCACCCGCATGGGCACGGATTGAAGGCCGCCAGCAGCGTGAAGCGTGCGGGCAGACTGAGAGCTCCCTCGACCCGGGCGATGGTGACGCTCCCCGACTCGAGCGGCTCGCGCAGCGCGTCGAGGGCGTCCGCGCGGAACTGAAGCGTCTCATCGAGCATGAGCACACCGCGATGTCCGAGCGAGGCCTCGCCGGGACGCACCCGTGGCCCACCGCCGACGAGCGCCTGCGTCGAGATCGTGTGGTGTGGTGCGCGAAACGGGCGGGCGCGCACGAGCGGGGCGCGACGGTCCAACAGGCCGGCGACCGAGTAGATGCGGCTGACGGCGACCGCCTCGTCGTCTTCCAGCGGCGGCAGGAGGCCGGCAGCGCACCGCAGCAGGAGCGTCTTTCCGATCCCCGGCGGGCCGCACAGGGCCAGGTTGTGGTGCCCCGCCACGGCGATCTCGAGCGCCCGCCGCGCCACCTGCTGCCCGTCGACCTCCGCCAGATCCGGGCCTGCCGCCTCCTGCGGAAGGGAGGCGGGCAGCGCAGCGGCACCGGCCACCATCATCTCTACGCCGGCGAGGTGCCGGATCGCGTGTCCCAGCGTCGCGGCGCCGTAGGCGCGTACGCCCGCGGTGGCCGCCTCGCCGACCGATGCTCCCGGCACGATCATCTCGGGCACCCCCGCGTCGCGGACCGCCGCCGCAAGCGCCATGGTGCCCGCCACCGGACGCAGGGCACCGTCGAGCGCCAGCTCACCCACCAGGCCGGTCACCGACAGACGATCGTGGCGCGGCAGCTGTCCCGACGCGGCGAGGATCCCGACCGCGATGGCCAGGTCATAGCCGGTGCCGTCCTTCGGCAGATCGGCCGGGGCAAGATTCACCGTGATTCGTCGCGCGGGTACCTCGAATCCGCTGTTGCGCAACGCGCTCCGCACCCGCTCGCGGGCCTCCTGCACCTGGCTTCCGGCCAGCCCGACGATGGTCAGCGCGGGCAGCCCGAAGGCAACGTCCACCTCGACGCGGACGGGGACGCCATCAACGCCGAGGATCGACGCACTGAGCGTCTCGGCCAGCACGGGCAGCACCTCCCCGCGGAGGCGCCCATGTCATGAGATGGACCGATGAAGGTGCCGGTCGCCCACCTGCTCGCCTCCCAGATTCCGGCGGCGACCGGCGAGGCGAACCTACGCGGCGGGGCTTATCGGGACGTTAGGCCGGGCTTATCGGTCAGGCGAGGGCTGACGCAGCCTCGATGGCGTCCTTCTCAAGCTCGGTGGCAAGCGCCAGGACGCTCTTGCCGAGCGGTGCCTCCGGGCGGCTCGACATGAACGGCTCACCGGAATTCAGGGCGCTGATGGCGGCTCGATACTCGTTGATGACCTGGTAGTCGATCTTGCGGCCGAGGGCCGACTCCGCGTTGCTGACGTTGATGCCGGTGTACGCGTTCGATCGGTTCAGCACCAGCTGGACCTTGTTCTTCTCGTAGCCCAGGCTGTCCATCGTTTCGAGAACGAGTCGCACGTTCTTCAGGCAGGACAGATCGGCGGTCATCACCACGAAGATGACGTCCGATTCGTCGAACAGCTGCAGGTTGAAGTCGTCGATCGCCTGCGACATATCCACCAGCGTGAAGTCGTAGATACGGCGCGCCAGCGCGAGGATGTTCGTCATAACTGCCGGCGCCACGCGCTGTCGCTCGACCACGATGTCGGCCGACTCCGGCGACGGGGGCGCCAGGAGCAGATCCACCCCGGATCGGTGACGCACCATCAGCTTCCGCAGCAGGTCGGCGTCGAGATCAGCTTCGCTGACCGCGTTGACGATCGACGCGGTGTCGAGGCCGAGGTCGAGGAAGACGCGCAGGTCGCCAAACTGCAGGTTCGCGTCGATCAGCGCGGTCTTGCGCTTCAACTCGCGACTCAGGGCGATGGCGGTGTTGATCGCGATGGTGGTGTTGCCCACGCCGCCCTTGGCGGGGTAGAAGAGCCCCAGACGCCCGAGCGTCGGCGTCTCATCGGCGCTTCCGATGGCCGTGCCGCCGCGGGCGAGCAGCGCCTTGATGCGTGCCATCAATTCGAGCGGGTGGAACGGCTTGACGATGTCGTCATCGGCGCCCGCACGCAGGCCCTTCACCCGCTGCCCCACGTCCGCCTCGGCGGTCAGCATGATGATCGGCACGCGGCGCCCCCGCTCTGCCGCTCGAATCTGCTGTGTCGCGGCGTAGCCATCCAGCTTCGGCATGGCGACGTCCATCAGGATCAGGTCAGGCTCGGCATCGCGGGCCATCTCGACACCAGTCGCCCCGTCGGAGGCGACGATCACGTCGTAGCCCTCCTGCTTGAGGGCAAACACGAGAACTCGCTGGATATTGAGGTCGTCGTCGACGACCAGGACCTTGGTGCCGGGCATGCGAGGCTCCGCAGGTAGAGGGGAGGTCGGCGCGATTATACGGGCGCGACTCCATCAAGGTGGCGCGTCAGGAAGGTGAGCACCCGTCGCTCGTACTCCTCACCACCGACCGCGTGTGCGTCGGCGTGGCCGGCACCTTGGACGGTGTACAGCTCCTTCGGCTCCCCCGCCGCCGCGTACAGGCGCAGCGACTGCCGCGGACTCACCAGCTGATCCTGATCGGGCGAGATGAGCAGCAGCCCGCGCGGGGAGATCTGCGCCACCCGGTGCAGGGGCGATCGCAGGCGCACGCGAGCCCGAACGCTGGCTGCGAACACCGCCAGCCGCGACCCGATTCGCGGCATCGGGAATCCGAGCTCGCTCATCCGGTTGCCGATCGGGTCGTGCAGCTCACCGTACGCGGCATCGGCCACGACGGCAGCAACGGGCAGGTCCGGGGCAGCCATGATCGCCACCGAGCCGCCCATGCTGATCCCCATCAGTGCGATCGGACCGAGGCCGCGGCTCTGCAGGAAGTGCACTGCGGCGGCGGCATCGCGCTGCTCCGCGGTGCCGAGCGTGATCGGTGCCTCGTCGGAGTCACCGTGCCCGCGAAAGTCGAACTGCAGCACGTGGTACTGCCGCTGGAGCCACGGCACGAAGGCGGCCAGCCATGGCAGCCGATGCCAGCTGAAGCCGTGCATCAGGACCACCGCGGCACGTGTCTCCCGACCGGCCCCGATCAGCCAGCCCGAGAGGGTCACGCCGTCATCGGTGGTGAATCGGACGTCCTCGTAGTCCAGCCCGAGCGCCCCGGGCGTGGCCGGTGCTCCCTCGGCCGGCTCGAAGGGCCGCCGACCGGGGCGCACGATCCGCCGTGACCCCTCGACCGTCACAAAGCCGAGGTAGCCCAGCGCCCCGGCTGCCGCGATTCTCCCCAGCCACGCCGCCAGGCCGCGTCGCGTCGCCCGATCAGACGTCGCTCGCCTCCCGTGCGGCCCGCATCGCTCCGGCGATCGGTCGGGTGAGCTCGGCGAGCTCCATCGGCACGATCCACTTCGTGGAGCTCCCGGCGGCAAGCGCCTTGAGCGCCTCGAGGTACTGGAGCGCCATCGTCTTCTGGTCGATCCCCCTGGCCGCGGCGAAGATCGTCTTCAGCGCGTTGCTGAAGCCTTCGGCACGCAGGATCTGCGCCTGCCGCTCGCCCTCGGCGCGAAGGATCGCGCTCTGCTTGTCGCCCTCGGCCACGTTGATGGTCGCCTGGCGCGTCCCCTCGGACTCGGTGATGTTGGCGCGGCGGTTGCGCTCGGCGCTCATCTGGCGGTTCATCGCATCCTGGATGTCGCGCGGCGGCACGATCTCGCGGATCTCGACGTTCGTGATCTTCACGCCCCAGCGATGGGTCACCTCGTCCAGCTTCGAGCGCAGGACGTTGTTGATCTCCTCGCGCTTGGCCAGGACATCGTCGAGCGGGATGTCGCCGATCACGGCGCGCAGGGTGGTCGCCGCCAGCGCCTGCGAGGCGCCGGTGAAGTCGACCACCGCGGTCACCGTCTCGACCGGGTCGAAGACCTTGGAGTACACCAGGAAGTCGATGCTGATCGGCGCGTTGTCCTTGGTGATGCAGGTCTGCTGCGGCACCTCCAGGAAGCGCTCGCGCAGGTCGACCTTGACGGCGGTCTGGATGAAGGGGATGAGCAGCACCAGGCCGGGGCCGCGCGGGCCCTGCAGCCGCCCCAGGAAGAAGACGACCAGCCGCTCGTATTCACGAACGATGTGCACCGTGCTGGTGATCACCACCAGCAGAAATGCGAGTCCGGCGAGGAGCAGAACCAGGCCGATCGGGTCGTCAGGCATGTGTCATTCCCTTCTGCGATGGTCCTGTCTGCCGAACGGCATCGGCTGCACCGACCATCCGAGAGCAGGATAGGACATCAGGCGCCGCGGTGGTCGAAGACGACCTTGATGGCCGAGCGCCGTCCCCGCTCCATCGCGGTGCGCAGCGCATTGCGCCAGTCGCCCAGCCGGAAACGGTGCGTGACCAGTCCGTCCACGGCCGGGGCGCCGTCGGCGGCGAGCAGCGCCATCAGGTGGTCGATGGTGTGCGGCTGCCCGGGGACCGATGCCTCCCGCCCATAGACGTAGTTGCCGGTGATGCGCAGTTCGCGCGCCCAGGCGAGCGTCAGGTCAAGCCCGCTCACCTCGGCCACCGAGCCGATCAGCGCAAGCCGCCCGCGAGGGACCGTCACGCGGATCGCGGCCTCGAGGCTGGCCGCGTTCCCAGCGCACTCGTAGACGGCCTCGAAGCCACCCGTCAGCGTCGACTGGCCCACCAGGGCACGATGCTCGCGTGCCCCGGCGAAGTCCACCGCGGCGCGGTGTGGACCCGCCCCGCCACGGTCCGCCACCACGTGGTGCGCACCGAGTTGCCGCGCGAGCTCAGCCTGCAGCGGATGGCGCACCACGATCGTCGTCTCGGTAGCCGGGGCGACCATTCGAAGGGCGGCGAGCGTGCCCAGCCCGATCGCACCGCCACCGATCACCAGCGCCCGCTCCCCTTCGGCCGGCGCCTGCGCCAGGACCGCATGCAGCCCGCAGGCGAGCGGTTCGGCCAGGGCCGCCGTCTCGTCGCTGAGCTGCGCGGGGACGCGATGCAGCTGGCTGGCGTGGGCGAGCATCCCCTCGGACCAGGCGCCCGGCAGGTCGCGGCAGAAGCCGATCAGCATCCCTGGCGCCAGCGCTCCCTCCGATGCGCGTCGACACAGGGCCGGGGTCCCCGCAATGCAGCCGGGACACGGGTCGAGGCCGCGCACGGCACACGAAATGATCGGGTCGAGCACGACGCGCTGGCCGACCGCCACGCCGGCGGCGGCACCGGCCTCTTCGACGACCGCCACCACCTCGTGGCCGAGGATGGCGGGGAACGAGTTGAATGGAGAGAGGACCGCGCTCGATCGGCCGGTGAGCAGCGAGAGGTCCGATCCGCAGATCCCCGAGAGGAGCGGACGGAGCTGAACCCAGTCTGGACCGGGAAGCTCCCCCAGCGTGTACTCCGACAGGCCCAGCCACGGCAGCCGGCCGCCCGTCCAGCGCGGCACGCGGGTCCCGAAGACACGGAGCGCCCGGTAGTTGAGCGCCGACGAACCAACCCGCAGGCCGAGGCCGCGCATTCGGGCGGCGGTCAGCTCATCGGGACGCGACGCACGATGTGCGGCCCGACCCGCTGCAGGATCTCGTCCAGGGTGGGGCCGGTGATCGTGACGCCGTGGTTCTTCATGCCGATCACCGCACGACCCGGATCCGGCGCGTCACGCACCAGCCCCGCAACCTCGAGGGCAAGCTCCTCGGTGCCGCACGGGTAGACCGCTTCGGTCGACGTGATCCCCGCGACCCAGCCGTGGACGTGGAGGATGGCGCCGACCTCGGGATGCTCCCGGTAGATGGTCAGGTGCTCGATGGCGTCGACCGAGACGCGCCGCGGCTTGATGTCGGGTGGGACGGAGAGGCGGATGACGCCGCGCGCCTCGTCGTAGCCGGTGACCAGCAGGATCTCGCGGCCGATCTCGCGCAGGTGGCTCTTGTCGACGCCGCTGGCGCTCATCCAGAAGGTATCACCGTGGTGGCGAGCGCTCGCGTTGCCGTAGGAGAGTCCCCCGATCCCGAACAGGCGCTGCACGTGGCGCAACTCGTCGGGGCCGAGCAGGTCCTCGATCGGCCACGGTGCGGGGAGGAGGTCGAGCTCCGCGAGCCGCAGCCCCGCACGGTGGATCGCGGCGGTGTGCTCGTCGCCCTCCCACAGGTCGCGCGGCAGATCCGGGATGAACTCGTTGTCGATCACCAGTCGCGATTCGGCCATGGGCAGCAGCCGCTGCACCACGCCGGCAAAGAAGGCAGCATCGTCGCCGTCCCACTCCAGGCGGTGGAAGCCCTGCTCCATGGTGATGAAATAGGCCTCCGGGCCGCGCTCGTCTCGTGCGATCGGGATGAACACGTTCGAGAGCGACCGGACGAGCAGGGCATAGCCGGCCGCCAGCATGTCGTCGGGGTGGTCCGGCAGCTCGGCCACGCCCACCACGAAGATCTCCTTGGAGCGTCGGCGGAAGCTCGTCGGCCGGTCGGCATGCACGGCGTGCAGCACGACGCGCACATCGGTGTTGATGGCCGCGTCGCGACGCCCGTCCCGCTGGACTGGGTGGCCGCGAGCCTCGAGCGCGGCCGAGACGCCGTCGAGGAACCAGCTGGTGAGCGGGCTGTGCGCCGCGTCAACCACCGCGATGCCGCTCGCGCGTTTGAGCGTCAGGTCGGGGGTCGCCACCGCGTCACGAATCGCCATCGGTCTCCTCGTCAGACGCGCCGGCGTCCTGCCCCGCAGCTTGGGGCTCCACGATGAGCTCGAGCCCATCCACGCCGACGACTCGCAGGCTGGCGCCCGCACCGATCTCCCCGACCCGGCTGCGGGCCGACCACGCCTCGCCGCCAGCATAGGCGATGCCGGTCGGCGCGATGAGCGTCTGGGCGGTGCCGCTCGCGCCGACGAGGGCCCCGATCGGCAGGCCCGTGGAGCGATGGGCGCGCATCTGCAGCACGGCGCGTACGAGGACGAAGAAGTAGAAGAGCGACAGCACCAGCGTCAGACCGATCAGGATCGGGCTGACCTCGACCTGGACCGAATCGGTTCCGTCGACCCGCGTGTAGAGGGCGAACGCGCCCAGCAGGAAGCAGGTGATGCCGCCGGCCGCGAGGAATCCGTAGCTGGTGAAGTTCAGCTCGAGGACGAAGAGTCCGATCCCCATCAGGATCAGCAGCAGGCCGCCGATATTGAGCGGCAGGCTGTTGGAGCCGATGAATGCCAGCACGATGGCGATGGCACCGAGTGACCCGCTGATCAGGTTCGGGTGGAAGAGCTCCGAGAGGATCCCGTAGAAGCCGATCGTGAACAGGATGAAGGCGATGTTCGGGTCGGACAGCAGATGCAGGAACTGCTGGCCCGGATTCATGACGGCGCCGCTGATCTCCAGGGCTGCCAGCTTCGGCAGCGGTTCGCCGTTGAAGGTGTAGGGGCGCCCGTCAGCCCGCGCACCGCTGTCGATGGCGGCGAACAGCGCGTCGGTATCGGCTGCCACGAGGTCGACGATCGGCGGAACCATGGCCACCGCCTCGCTCGCCGACGCGCTGGCGGCCTCACGGACCGCGCGCTCCGCCCAGTCCTCGTTCCGGCCGTGATCGCGGGCCAGCTCGGTCAACTTGGCGACGGCCGAATTGGTCACCTTTGCGGCCAGCGTTTCGGGCAGGTCCTCCCCCGAGCTCCCCACCACGGATGCCGCGCCGATGCTGGTCGAGGGGGCCATCGCCGCGACATCCCCCGCCATCGTCACAAAGGTTCCCGCGCTGGCGGCCTGCGCACCCTCGGGGGCCACGTAGGTGATCACCGGCACCTCGCTGGCGAGGATCGCCTTGACGATGCGGTCCATGCTCGAAAGCTCGCCGCCGGGCGTATCGATCTCGATGAGCGCCGCCTGGTAGCCCCCTGTTGCCGCGGTGGCCAGCGCCTCCTCGATGTACGCGGCGTTGACCTGGTCGATCACGCCGGTCAGCTGGATGCGCAGCACCCCGGGCGAGACGGCCTGGGCCGCCAGCGCGGTGGCACCCAGCATGATTGCGGCCAGCGCAACGGCTCGACGCAGCTTCAGCATGCGATCGAGTATAGGTCAGCCCACTTGATCGACCACCAGGCGCGACCAGGTCTCCATGCGGTCCCGCGTCGCGCGCAGCTCGTCGGCATCGGCCATCCGGGCGGTCAGCTTGTCGTGCTCACGAACGCTGATCGGCCGTCCATCGGCCTCGACGGTGAAGACGACGCCCAGGTGGACCGATCCGACCGGGTTCGAGTCGTCGTTGAGCAGGCCGACGAGCCGGAACTCCGGCTCCCAGTCGGCGTCGAGCTCCTCCGTCCATTCGCGGCGCAGGCCCGCGGTCAGCGGGTCGACGCCGTCATCGACCGGGTTGATATGTCCACCCACGCCGATGCTCGCCTTGCGATGCAGGCGCGAGTCGCCTCCGGCGGCGGTGCGCTCCATGAGGAGGGTTCGCGGCCCGTCACGCACGACGACGTACGGGATCAGCTGCTTGAAGGCGAGACTCTCCTCGGCCAGCCCCCGGTCCATGAATGTGCCGTGCTCGCGCACCACCGACCGCAGTTGGTCCAGTGCTGCCTCATCGGCCGCCCGGATGCCGGTGAAGTCACAACCGCCGGGGACGGTGTCGCGAGGGATCACCAGGACCTGTTCCACCATGTCCACAGTCTATGGGGGTGCGCATGCGCACCGCAGATTTGCAGCCGCAAGGTTGCCTGCAAGGTCGTGGGAGTACCTTGGTTGCCCTACCGCACCGCGCGTAACCGCACTCCAGCGCACTCGCGAGGTCTCAGCAGAGCCTCTGGCGCGGCATCCGAACGGTTGCCGCCTGGTGGCGATTCCGAACGGGGAGTACTACCGTACTGGTCCGAACCAGGGTGGCAAGTTGCAGAGCAGGTCAACGCGCTCTCTGTCCGCGCGCCGCCGCGTGCGGGCTGCGCAGCAGGCGGCGACGGGATCCCGACGAGGCCAGTCGATGGTGGAGTTCGCCCTGACATTGCCAATGCTCCTGATTCTCCTGCTCGGGGTCGCGGACTTCGGGCGCCTCTTCTCGCAGGGGATCATTCTCGAAGCCGCCGCCCGCAACGGCGCGGAGGCGGCCGCCCAGGAGTACGTACAGCTACAACGCAATCAGCCGGGCGGGACTCTCACTCCGGCGAATTACACCCAGCTGCATGACATCGCCCTGGAAGCGCTGTGTGAGGAGGCCGATCCCTTGCCGAACCGGGTCGCATCGGGGACCCCGCTCAGGTGCGACATGCCTCATGCGGCAGTCTGCGTGCACGACGCGAACGCCGGAGACGACGTGGGCCTGGGCGGCGCATGCGGTACCGAGGCCGCCTCTGCGCCACCGGAATGCTCGGTCATGGATCCACCCTGGACCGCCACGATTGAACAGACGGACCCAGCCACCGCCTTGCCCTACGTCGAAGTCCGTGTCTGCTATCGGTTCACCACGCTTTTCAACCTCACCAATCTCCAACTGCCGTTTGGCTGGAGCATTTCCGTAGGTGAGGTGTGGCTCCAGCGCAACCGCGTGTTTGTTGCGGGGACGTACTGATGGTCGCTCGACGCGTTGAGCCCACACGCTCCCGAGCGCTCGGCCAGGCGCTCGTCGAACTTGCACTGGTGCTCCCGCTCTTCCTGATGGTGTTCGTCGGCATCATCACGCTCGGGATGGGCATCTTCTTCCAACAGCAGGTGACGAATGCCGCACGTGAAGCTGCGCGCTACGCGGCGATTCACAGCGCCACCGCCCAGCGCCCGGTTGTCGGCTGGCTTGACCCGAACTCCGAGGATCCTCCGGGCACCTCCGGAACCTACGCGGCGTCGATCCCGGATAGCTATGTGCGATGGGACGAACCCGACGAAGGTTGGCCGGACACGACGGCCCACGCTCGCAACCGGATCTTTGGACTGGACCCGAATGCCGTGTTCATCTCGGCTTGCTGGTCCGGTTACCGCGATGGAGTTGCGCCCGGAGGCGCGTTCGACGCGCCACCAGATGGGGTAACCGTCGATATCGGAGGTGTTCCGTACACCTATCAGACCAGGTGGGCACAGTGCTCAATCGATGGGCAGGACCCGACCAACGCAGCCGACCAGATTGGCTGCGGCCCCGGGCTGTCCACCGTCGACCAGGCGAGCAGCATGTCCGAGGGGCCCGGCGTGATCATCGGCAACCGGGTGACCGCGTACGCCTGTTACAACTGGACGCCGCCCCTCGCTGGGTTCCTGCTCGTCCCGCAGCAGGTCACGCTCCGGGGGGTCATCACCGAACCAATCCAGCGCCAGCAGTGAGGAACCACACCGTGTCGCACCATCGAACCGACCACCCCCAAGGTCAAATCATCCTCATGGCGGCGTTCGGGGTCGTCGTCCTGATGGGCATCTTGGCTCTCGCGTTCGACCTTGGCTTCTCCTGGATGCTTCACCGAAAGGAACAGAACGCGGTCGATCCGGCTGCGATCGCGGCGGCCCGCTGGCTGAAGGACCCCTTGGGCAACCAAACGATCGTTGCGGACGTGCAGGATGAGATGAACGCAGACGCCTGCTTCTATGCACAGCAGAACGGCTTCTTCGTGACCGACGCGTCGTGCGCCGCGGCGCTGGCGGCGGGTGACCTGCAGGTTCATGCGCCACCGGTGAGTGGACCGTACGCGGGCTCGCCTGGAAGGGTGCAGGTGATCATCCACGACACGCATCCCACGTTCTTCGCCCGCATCTGGGGGCAGACCGAAGCGGCCGTGATGACCTCCGCGGTGGCTGCCAACGACGCCGGCAACGGAAACTCCAGCTCGCTCGTGGCCCTCCAGCCGGTCTGCCAGGGAGGATCGGCCGGCACAGTCACCGGTGGAGGCACAGTCAAGATCTTCCCCATCACGCCGGGGGCACTGGGAGGCTACATACACGTCAACTCGCCCTGCGGCTCCTCGCAGGACGACCTGTGCCTGAACGGAGTCGGGGCCTCTGCACTAGATGTGAGCGGCGGCGGAACGCTCATCACGCCGTTCGCCTACGTGGTCGGGACGTGCGTCCAGACTGGCACCAGCGGGAATACCGACCCGAACGGGCTGTGGTGTGACGACACATTCACGAGCAGTGCGTGCGTCGATGAGAACGCGTATCCGCCGCTCGCCGACCCGCTGGCCGGGGTGCCCGAGCCGGAGCTCGACAACTTCCCGAACGGAATCTGTCCCGATGGAACCGAGTCGACACCCAGCTCGACGAGTGGCTGCTCCTTGAAGCGTAGCCTCGACTGTCCCCCCGATCCGCTCAACTCGGCGATCGACATCTGCACCCTGACCCCCGGCGTCTACTACGGCGGCTGGTCGGTGGGCAGCCGCGTTCGGCTATTCCTGGAACCCGGCATGTACATCCTGGCCGGGGGCGGCATCAAGCTCAGCGGGACCGAGGCCTCGATCGAGGCCGTAACGAGCCCGTTGGTAAACGATGCCCGAATCATGATCTTCTCGACCGACGGCCCCGGGTGTCCGACCATCAACAGCCAGTGCCAGGGCTCGATCACATTCACCGCTAGCCAGGCGTTCAAGGCCAAGGCGCTCAACGCGGCAACGTGCGGTCTGGTGTCGCCACAAGCGTGTCCATGGAAAGGGATTCTGCTCTGGCAAGACGGGACTGCAAGCAACCCGACGGCCGCCGTGAAGTTGGGTGGCCAGTCCAGCACCATCCTGGCCGGTACGATCTATGCCCCGCTCGCGGACGTCACGATCACAGGCGGCAACAGCACGACCGGCTGCGCCGTGGGCCCAACGGCGGGTTGTCTCGCCATCCAGATCATTTCGTACACCTGGAAGATCAGTGGTGGCGGCCTGATCGAGATGCCGTATGACCCGGCGGGGCTGTACCAATTCCCTGCCCGCGGGCTTGTTGACTGACCGACCCCGGGGGTCCGGTCGCCCGCTTCGGGTGCGACCCTAGCCGGCGGTCTCGAGATCGGGCCCCGCTTCGGCAAGGCGCAGCGCCATTGCGGCCGCTTCCCGAGGATCGCGGGCTCGGTGCACACGCGGCCCGCCCAGCCGCTGCTCGGACTCGACGCGCCACGAGCTGAGCGCCACCACGTGGCGCCCCATCCGGAGTGCCAGCCCGATCTCCGACAGCGTGCCGTGGCGCCCTCCGACGGCGACCACCGCATCGGCCGCGGTCACCACCACCAGGTTGCGGACGACGCCGAGGCCGGTGGCGATCGGGATCGAGACGAACTCGTTGGCCTCGGCCGGATCGGCGCCCGGCAGGATCCCGATCGTCGTGCCGCCGCCCGCCTGGGCCCCCCGGGATGCGGCGCGCATGACACCGCCGAGCCCGCCGGTGATGACCACGGCACCGCCGCGGGCCAGCAGCTGACCGATCTCTTCGGCCCATTCCAGCGTGCGGTGCGCCTCGGGACCGCGCGGGTCGCCGTCACCGATTACCGCGACATGGGGCGGCCGCGGGCGGGGCGTCGGTTGCGTCATCGTGAACCTCCGGCTGTCACGCGGGGCTGAAGCGGAAACTCGCCAAGTGCTTCGTAGCGCGGGGCCGCGGCACTGAGGTGGCTGCGGTACAGGACGAGCCGTTCGACGGCGAGCTGGCCGACCGGCAGCGTGGCGCGCCACAGCGCGTCGGGCAGTGGCAGGGCTCGATCGCCGCTCGCCCGTGCAAGCGTCAGATGGGCGCGAAATGGCGCCGACAGATCGACGCTCGCCGCCAGCCGCACCGCGACGGCCAGCTCGGCCAGGCGTCGGGATCGATCGGCCATGCCGTACCACAGCACGCGGACCTCCCGGCGGGAAGGAAACGCTCCCAGCCCCCCGGTCGGCACTGCAAACGGCGGGTGGTTGGCGGCGACCGCGGTGAGCAGCTCCACGAGTCGAGGGACCGCATCCACCTGGGTCGGGCCCAGGAAGGCGAGGCTCACGTGCCAGCCCTCGGGCTCGGTCCAGCGCAGGGCGTCGTGGGCGATCGGCAGGGTTGCCCTGAGCGTGTCGACGGTGGTACGCAGCTCGTCGCGCAGCTCGTCGCCGATCGGGACGCCGACAAAGCAGCGCCAGGCCCGATCAGGCATGGGAGGCCACCGCCAGTCGCTGATCAACTATGGGAAGCAGTTCAGCCAGCGACCGGATCAAGCGGACGCCGTCCGGCACGTCGGCGGCGCTGAACCGCTCCCGCCGGTCGATCAGCACCGGGCTGATCCCCACCCCCAGGGCTCCCTGGACGTCGGCGTCGAGGTGGTCTCCGACGTGGATCACCTCGTCGGGTTCGCAGCGTGCCTCGCGCAGGGCCCAGTGGAAGATCTCCGGGTTCGGCTTCTCAAAGCCGATCCGCGCGCTCGCGGCGATGAAGTCGAAGTGGCGCACCAGGTTGAGCGAATGCATCAGTTCCGGCAGCTGCCAGACCCAGTTGCTGACCGCGCCGATGACGAGGCCGCGGTCGCACAGCGCGTCGAGCGCCGGCAGCACGTCCGGAAAGATGTGCCAGTGGCTGGTCACCAGGAACAGCTCCGACAGGCGACGGAAGAACGCCTCCGGCATCGGTCCGATCCCCAGCTCGGTGAGCGCCAGCTGGTCGATCTCCATCGTCCGCGCGAACGAGGTCTCCTCGGTCGGCTCGAAGCCCTCGGAGAAGCCCCATCCGCCATGGTGATAGGCGCGCCGCAGGGCTCCGCGCAGATCGTCCATCTCGAGCTGCATGCCGTAGTCCTCGAAGGCGATGGCGTACACGTGCTCCCACGAAGGGTTCGGGCGCATCACCGTGTCGCCGATATCCAGGAAGACGGCACGCAGCGGCTTCATAGGTGTCGCGTCAGGCACAGGCGAAGCCTACTGCGTCAGACCGATGCGCGCGCCGCGGCGCGCGTGGGGCGGTGTGTCAGGCTGCGGTCGACCCCATCCTGCCCAGGATCTGGTAGATCTCGGTCCGGTAGCGCAGGCCCGATGAGTGGCGCGACAGCCAGCGCAGGTAGTCGGGGTCCTGGTGAGCGAGATCGCGCAGTGTCCAGCCGCTGTATCGGCCAGTCTGCAGCTGCGTGCCGGCGCTCGCCGAACGGGGCGGTGGCATCGCGCCGTTCGAAGCACCGCTGTGCGGGGTGGTGCTGAAGCCGTAGCTCGCGCGACGCTGACCCCGATCGAATGCAGCGCGCTTCTCGGCGCTGCGCACCAGCGCATACGCCTCGTTCAGCTCGATCATCCGTCGCGCGGCGGTGGCAGACGGGTCGCGATCGGGGTGGTACTTCATGGCAAGCGCACGGAAGGCAGCCTGCACGACCGCCTGGTCGGCGTCGGGCAGCACCTGGAGGACCCGATACGGGTCAGCTGCCGGCATCTGCTTGCCTCAATCAGTCGTTGTAGAGACGCTCTTCGACGAGCTTCTCGGCGGTGACCCGACCGGTCGGATCGAAGCAGCTGTACTCGAACAGCTTCTCGAACTCGAGATCCACGTTGTCCTGGCCGCCGCGGTTCTTCTCGACGGTGGCGACCACCCAGTCGCGGTAGCGCTGGGCCTGGTACGGATTGAACTCGATGTTGACCTTGGCGACG
>JBBEBK010000086.1:0-3769 GCA_040882375.1 Chloroflexota bacterium | reverse complement strand
TGCCGTACGGCGAATGGATCCGACTCTTCCGGGCCAACGGGTTTGAGGTCGAGGATCTGATCGAACTGCGACCGAAGCCCGATGCGGTGAGCAGCTACCGGACCGATGCCGATCGCGAGTGGGCGCTCCGCTGGCCGATGGAACACATCTGGAAGGTCCGGCGCCGCCGGAGCGCGGCCGCCTAGTCCGCCTTGGGACGGGCGCCCGGGCGGCAGGGGTGCCGCGACCCGTTGCCGCGACCCGCTGCCGCGACCCGTTGCCGCGACCCGTTGCCGCGACCCGTTGCCGCGACCCGTTGCCGCGACCCGTTGCCGCGACCACGGCGCGCCTACAACGGCCAGCTTCGAGGCCGTACCTGGCCGCGGCGGCCACTCCATGCTCAATCGGCCAGGGTGAGGGCCTGCGGCGCTCCTTGTTGGCCGTTGTAGGCACCGGGCGGCTACGGCAGAGGGCCCGACCCGTGATGGAGCTCCACCTGGTCGCCGGGACGGACCGGCCCGGCTGAAACGACCCGGGCGTACCAGCGGGCATCGGCAGGGTAGTGTTTCGAGTTGATGCGCCCGATGCGGCGCTCGACAAACCAGTGCGCAATCGTCTGGCACGGCTCGGCGCGCTTGGTCAGCTCCAGGACCAGTCCGCCATCACCGATGGTGAGCCGATCGCCTGAGACGATGGCGTCCATCTCCATCCCTTCGAGCGTCAGGTTCTCGCCGTACGCGCCGGGGAAGGCGGTATGCCCATCGGCGACAACGCGCGCGATCGCCTCCACGGAGTACAGGCAGACGGCCTGATCGGGCCCGCCGTGCTCGGGCTCGGGTTCGGTGTGCCGGTCATCGGCCAGGCCCAGGCGGCCCACCCACTGTTCGGGAACCGGAAGCTTGGGGACGCCGCCGGGAGAGATGTTGACGCTGGCCACGCGTGCAGACATGTCGGTCATCGGTCTGGCCAGTCTAGCTGCGCCGGACGGCCGGGCAACGCAAACGCCCGGCGCGAACCGGGCGTTTGTGATGCGGTGGAGCAGAGGCTACGCCTCGGCCGGCGACTCGCCCTCGGCATCGGTCTTCGCACGCTTGCGGGCTGCCGCCGACTCGCGGGAGGCGCGGACGATGGCCACCTTGGCCTTTCCAGCGGCGGTGCGCGGCCGGTCGGGAGCCTTGGCAGCGGCCGATTTGGAGGCCTTGGCCACGGCGACCTTCTTGCGCTGGGCGGTCTTCGTGGCGGTCGACTTCTTCTTTGGAGCGGCAGCGACCTCGACCGTGGCGCCGTCGAGCAGGTGCGCTGCGTTGGCCTTGGCCATCAGGCGGCTCTTGCGGCGCGCGGCGTTGTTGGGGTGGATGATCCCCTTCTCGGCGGCCTTGTCCAGGGCGCTGATGGCTGCCGTGATCGCCGCCGGTCCGTCTCCCTCGGAGCGACCGAGAGCGATGCTGTTGGCGTGCTGCACGAGTGTCTTGGCCTCGCTCCGGGTGCGGCGATTGACCGCGTGCCGGCGGAGCGACTGGCGAGCGCGCTTGAGCGCCTGGGGCGTACGTGCCCCCTTCCAGGTTCGAGCTTTCCTTGCCACGAATGGTCCTCAACGACGGGGTGATGAGCATGAAAAGAGCGCCGGGGAAGCCGGGCGCCTCGGCCGCGGAGTATAGCACCGGGTCTGCTCACGGCCAACGAGCGCCCTCGACACGGGCGCCGACGAAGGTCACAATCAGGTCCATGGGAGGGAAACCGGCCGTGCCCGCCGGAGGCGGTGAGACGACAGACGCTGCTGCCGAGGTACAAGCGCCCGCTGCGCCAGTCGCAAACGCGCCCGCGCCGGGGCCGCCGGCGGCCGAGCCCCCGGCGGCCAGGAGACGACTGCCGCGCTGGCCCCAGGTGGTCGCCATCGTTTCGGCGGTGGTGCTTGCGGCAATCGTCGGCCTCTCTGCGGCGGTGGCGGCGGCCAACAACGGGCGGGTGATGCCCGGCGTGCGGATCGGCGAGATTGCGCTGGGTGGCCTCGCACGCGACGAGGCGGAGGCCCGCCTCCGCGACGCGCTCCCGTCCCTGACCGCTGGATCAGCGACCGTGGTGGTCGACGGCGTGCCAACCCGCGTCCCGTATGACGAGATCGGGCGCGGATACGAGTGGGACGCCATGCTCGACGCCGCCTTCGCTGTTGCCCGCAGCGGGAACCTGCTGGCCGATGGTCTTACCCGCATCGCGGCGTTGGCCATCCCGACCGCTCTGCCCGTCCTGGTCCACGGCTACGAGGCCGATGCCATTGACCAGGCGGCGGCGAACATCGCGGCACGCTTTACCTTCCCGCCTGTCGGTGCCAAGGCGCTCTACGATCCCGCGACCGGCTTCTCGGTCCGCCCCGCGATCCCTGGCAGCCGCCTCGATGCCAACGCCATCCGAATCGCTCTGGGAGCGGCTACCTCGGGTCCCGATCCCGCTGACGTGGTGGTCACCCTCACCACCTCGCCGATCGAGTCGCGGGTCACCACCGCGATTGCCCAGGCCGCGGTGAACGCCGCTCGGGCGATGAGTCGCCAAGCTCTCACCATCGAAGACGGAGAGGGCATGCAGGCGACGGTGAGCACCGACGATATCGCCGGCTCCCTCGTGTTCGGCCCGGGGCGGGACAGCGCCTACGAGGCGCGTGCCGGTATCACCGAGCTGCGAGCGAAGCTCGCGCCGTCGGCGGAGCTGTTCGCCGCCACGCCGCGCAACGCGAGCTTCGTGTTCGACGCGACGGGCGTGACGGATGTAACCCCGTCGGTGGACGGCCGGTCCCTCAACCTGACCCGCACCGCCCTGGCCGTCATGGACGCGCTCAACGAGCGCGCCGGCGGTGCATCGGTCTCTGTGGTGGAGCCCGTCTACGACGCCGTCCCTGCGCCGCTGACCACCGAGGCGGCGGAGGCCGCGGCGCCGGACATGGCGCGCCTCTCCACCTGGACCACCAACTACGTCTCGGGACCAGGAAACTCCTTCAGCGCCAACATCAGCATTCCCGCCCAGGACGTCAACGGCCTCGTCCTGGCCCCCGGCGAGTGGTTCGACTTCTGGGAGCGGATCGGCCCGGTCACGCTGGAGCGCGGATATGGCTACGGCGGGGCGATCATCGGCGGCCGCAGCACGCCGACCGGGGTGCTGGCCGGAGGCATCTGCTCGACCTCGACCACGCTCTTCAACGCGGCCATGCGCGGCGGCCTCGAGATGGGCGAGCGACGCAACCACTCCTACTACATCGCGCGCTATCCGATGGGCCTGGACGCGACGGTCTTCGCCACCGATACCTACAAGGTGTCGATGACCTTCCGCAACGACACGCCGGACCCGATCGTGATCCGGGCCTTCACCAGCCCGGGGGTCGTGCGCTTCGACATCTGGGGAGTCGCGAGCGGCAGGACCGTGACGCTCTCCTCGCCGATCGTTACCAACCGCGTGGCGGCCCGGGAGACGACCATCTACAACCCAAACCTGGCGCCGGGGGCGAGCGTGCGGGTCGAGGGCGCCTACAACGGCTTCGACTCATCGGTGACGCGAACGGTTCGCGACGCCGAGGGGACGGTGATTCACGTCGACACCTGGTTCAGCCACTACAACACCGTGAACGGCATCACCGAGGTCGGGCCTGCCCTGCCGCCGCCCCCGACTCCGGAACCGATCCCGACGGAGTCGCCGCCTTCGCCAGCCTCCTGACCGGGCTAGACTCCGGCCGGATGATCCCCCCGGAGCGCACCCGCAACTTCAGCATCGTGGCGCACATCGACCACGGCAAGAGCACGCTGGC
>JBBEBK010000085.1:0-3800 GCA_040882375.1 Chloroflexota bacterium | reverse complement strand
TGATCCTGATCACGCCGCTGCCGGGGATCACCACCACCAAGCCGGGGAGCGCCACCTTCCCGTTCCCGGGGATCAAGGCCGACGTGGTCGACGAGGCCGGCAACTCCGTCCCGCTGGGCGGCGGCGGGTACCTCGTGCTGGAGCGCCCGTGGCCGGCCATGCTGCGCGGCATCTACGGGGACCACGACCGGTACGTCGAGACGTACTGGAGCCGCTATCCCGGCCGCTACTTCGCCGGCGACGGCTGCAAGCGCGACGACGAGGGCTACTACTGGCTGCTCGGCCGCGTGGACGACGTGATGAACGTGTCCGGGCACCGCATCAGCACGACCGAGGTGGAGTCGGCGCTCGTCTCGCACCCGGCCGTGGCCGAGGCCGCGGTGGTCGGCCGCACCGACACCATGACCGGCCAGGCGATCTTCTCCTACGTGATCCTGCGCTCGGGCTTCGAGGCATCCGACGCGCTCGGGGCGGAGCTGCGCGAGCACGTCTCCGACGTGATCGGCAAACTGGCGCGTCCCAGGCAGATCATGTTCACCCCGGACCTGCCCAAGACGCGCTCCGGCAAGATCATGCGGCGCCTCCTGCGCGACATCGCCGAGCAGCGGGCGCTGGGCGACGTGACCACGCTCGCCGACGCGGGCATCGTGGCCAGCATCCGCGACCAGTCCGGTCGCGGCGAGGACTGACGACTTTGCTACGATGCGCCCCGTGAACATCACCCGTACCCAGCGCGCCATCATCGCCACAATCGCCGGCGTCGGCTGGCTCGCCTACATGATCGTCGGGCTGCAGTTGATCGACGCCATCGCGCCGACCGTTCACGGCGCTGGGCCGGAGGGGCTCGCCGCCTTCGTGGGGCTCGTGTCGGGCGTGTTCGTGGCCGGCATCATCATGTGGGCCGCCTCCGACTGAGGTTGGGCACACCCTTCCGGGACCGATAGCGCCGCGCTCACCGCGCGGCGGTCGTGCTTCGCTAGCGATCCGGGTGATGGCGGTCCACGGCGGGTCGCAGCAGACGGTCATACAGCCCCGGGCGCCGGTCGGCCATGGTGTCCCACTCGTGCTCGCCGGGGCGCCGCCGCACGTGCGTGGCGCGCGCGGCCTCCGGGTCGATCTCTCCGACGATCATCTCCTCGTCGGCGTCGCTCGCCATGGCCATCTGGTTGCCGTCGTAATCGATCAGCAGCGACCGGCCGATGAAGGTCACGTCGCGCTCCGTCCCCACCCGATCGGCGGCGAGCAGGTAGCAGTGGTTCTCGGCCGCGCGCGCCGGGGCAAAGATCCCCGGGTGGAAGCTGACGCCCACCGGCCAGTTGGTCGGCAGCGCGATCAGGTCGGCCCCCTCCAGGGCGCAGACGCGGGCCGCTTCGGGGAAGCGCAGGTCGTAGCAGATCAGCACGCCGAGCCGCAGGCCGGCGACCTCCACCACCCACGGGGCGTCCGGACCGGGCGTGGCGAATCGGTCGATGCCCAGGAAGGGGAGGTGCATCTTCCGGTACTTGAAGCGGCGGCCGTCCGGCGACATCACCAGCGCCGAGTTGAAGATCTCGTCGCCCTCGGCCTCCAGCGTCCCGCACACGATGGTGATGGCCAGCTTGGCAGCCATCCCGGCGAGGAGCTCGGGCGCCACCACTCCGGCCCGGCGCGCGACCGGGAGCGCCTCGTCGAGCGAGGTGAAGGCATAGCCGGTCGTCGCGGCCTCCGGCAGGACGACAAGGCTCGCCCCGGCCTGTGCCGCATCGACCACCCAGCGCTCGATGCGCTCGAGGTTGCGATCGACCTCGCCGAACTGCGGATCGATCTGGCAGGCCGCCACCTTCACCATCGGCATCGGTCTCTCCTTCGCGCTACCCTACGCCGGGCCATCTTACGCGGCCCACACCCCAGACAGGAGATCACGAATGTCAGACACGCCGTTGGCCAGCCTGTCGGACTTCGATTGCTGGATCGGCGCATGGGTTCTCCGGCGAGCGGCCGGAGCGTGAAGCGCGTCCTGCCGCTCGCCTTCGTCGGCCTGGGCCTGATCTGGGGATCCTCGTTCCTGTGGATCAAGATCGGGATCGAGGAGATGGATCCCGCCACGCTGGTGGCCTACCGGGTCACCGTCGCCGCGGCTGCCATGCTCCTCTACCTGCGTGCGACGGGGCAGCGGATCTCACTGCAACCGCGTGAGCTGGCTCCGCTGGCGGTGCTGGGCCTGATCGCGACCTCGCTGCCGATCTTCCTGATCAGCTGGGGCGAGCAGTACATCGACTCCGGGACCGCGGCGGTCCTCAATTCGCTGGTGCCGATCTTCAGCCTGATCATCGCCGGCATGATCATGCACGTCGAGTCGGTCACCCTCGTCCGAGTGGTCGGGGTCCTGACCGGGTTCGTCGGGACTGCGGTGCTTGCCTCTCGCGAGTTCGCCGCCCGCGGCGATGCCCTCGCCCTGCTTGGAGCCGCCGCGGTGGTCGTTGCCTCCGTCTCCTACGCTCTCGGCGGGATCTACTCGCGGTCCCGGATCCAGGGGACACCGCGGTACGTGGTGGCCGGCGGGAACCTCACCTTTGGCGCCATCTACATGTGGATCTACGTGCTGGCCACCGGGGCCGATCCGGCGCTCCCCACCCACCTCGGCAGCATCGTGGCGGTGCTGTGGCTGGGCCTGCTCGGCTCGTTCCTGGCGTTCATCCTGTTCTACTACCTGCTCACCCACCTCGAGACGACGGTGGCCACCATGGTCACCTATCTCTTCCCCGTTGTCGGCGTGGCACTGGGCGTCTTCTTCCTCGGTGAACTGCTGGACGCGCGGCTGATGCTGGGCACCACGCTCGTTGTGGTGGGGATCGTGGTGGTGAGCCTTCGCTATGATCAGATCGTGAGGCGCTGGGCAGGCCTTCGGGCCAGATGACCGAACCACGCGACGGCGACGACCCGCAGTGGCCCTCCGATGAGGAGCCGCGGCACGAGGACGCGCCGCCTCCGCCCGACGAGTTGAACTGGCCGGAGCGCGACCTGACCGGCGAGCGTGCGGACTCCGCAGAGTCCGGCGAGGCCGATGCCGGCACCGATTCCGCAGAGGATCCCGTCCCTCCCCCGAGCACCGAGGCGGGCGAGTCGTCGACCACCTTCTCCGACGACGCCGGCGATCGCAGGGGGTGGGACGTGCGGCAGGACGGCGACCGGCG
Organism: Chloroflexota bacterium; assembly: GCA_040882375.1. Lineage (GTDB taxonomy): Bacteria > Chloroflexota > Limnocylindria > QHBO01 > QHBO01 > CF-167. The sequence goes on along the minus strand of JBBEBK010000085.1, from coordinate 627 downwards.
CCGGCCGACCACTGCCGAGCAGGCGGTCCCCTGGCTGATCGGGATCATCCTGGCCCTGACCGGCATGGTGATCGTGCTGCTGGCGCTCATCTTCGTCGGGCCAGACGGGACCGGCGTGGGGCAGTCTCCCACCCCGACCGTGGAGCCATCGGTCTCGATCTCGACGCTCCCGGCCGCTTCGCCGACGGCGGTTCCGACCGAGGTGCCGACCGCCACCCCGACACCGCCGCCCACGTACGGCGCGCTCGAGATGGTCTATCTGAACCGGGCGACTGCCGCAGCCCCGGTCTCGCTGCTGCGACGCGACTTCAGCACGACCGCTGATCCGACCACCGTGGCGCAGGCCGCCCAGGGCGTCACCGCCTACACCTGGGCGCCGGATGGACGCAACGGTGCGGCGATCATCGCCGGCAACGTCGTGGCGCTCACGCCGGGCGAGGATTCACGTCCGCTGGCCGATTCCGTCAGCGCCATCGCCTTCGGCATCGACTCGGCCACCGTCTACGCCATGCGGGTCGTGCGCAACGGCGCGAACGATGACGCGTCGCTCCTCGGCATCGACTTCGCGAATGGCGATACCGAGGCGATCGCCACCATCACCTTCCCCCACGTGGCCACCTTCCCCGA
>JBBEBK010000084.1:18635-24782 GCA_040882375.1 Chloroflexota bacterium | reverse complement strand
ACCGCCCCCCGAGCCGATCGCCTTTGCCCCCGACCCGCACGCCGAGCTGCCGGCCACGACCGAGATGGTGGTGGTCGGTGCAGGCATGGTCGGAGCCTCGGCGGCGTACCGACTGGCGCTGGCCGGGATGCGACCGCTGGTGATCGACGCCAACGCTCCCGCCAGCGGCGCAAGCGGGCGCCTGGCGGGAATGGCCCTCGCCGGCCTGGGAGGGCACTTTCCGAGGGTGACGAAGCTCGTCCAGCAGGCGGGAGGACGCTCGATCCTCGACTACACGATGCGCTCGCTCGAGCTCCTCGAGGAGCTCGAGGGCGTCCTGCCCGGGGGCGTGGACTGGGATCGCAGCGGGTCGCTCGACCTGTTCACCACCGATGCCGAAGAGGCCCACGGGCGCCGGATGGCGTCGCTTCAGGCGGCGGAGGGGCTGGAGGTCGAGATCATCGGTCCGGATCGGCTGGGTGAGCTGGCGCCGGGGGTGGACCTCGCCCAGGTGCGCAGCGCGAAGTGGACGCCGCGCGATGGACAGCTGCATCCGATCCACCTGGTCTATGCGTTGCTCGCCGCCGCCCGGGCGCGCGGAGCGTCGGTCGTCACCGGGGTGCGCGTGGAGAGCCTGCTCGTGCGATCCGGCCGCGTGGCGGGGGTGGCCACCTCGCACGGCGAGGTGAGCTCAGGGGCCGTGCTGCTCGCCACCAACGCCTGGACACCGGCCCTGGTGCCCCACATCGGCGCCAACCTGACCCCCATCCGCGAACACGTCTGCGTGACCGAGCCGATCCCGCCGATCCTGGGCCCCGGCTTTGAAACGAACCAATGCAACGAGTACTGGCGGCAGCTGCGCACCGGCGAGGTGCTGATCGGCGGCTTCTCGGTGGCGGACCGTGAGATGGGGATCGGCTCATACGCGATGGACGTGGCTCCGGCGGTGCCCCCGCTGCTGGCGGGACTGCTGGGGCGCCTCCATCCGGCGGCCGCCGATGCACGGATCGTGCGCTGCTGGGCCGGGCTGCTCGACTTCGCATCGCTGGAGATCCCGATGATGGGGCGTCTCCCGGCAGAGGACGGGACCCCGGTCCCCGGCGGCTACCTGGCCTGCGGACTGACCGGCCACGGCCTCCCCTACGCCCCGATCATGGGGCTGCTCCTTGCGGAGCTGATTGCCGAGGGCGAGGCGCGCACGCTCTCGCTCGCCCCGTTCGATCCGGCGCGCTACGTGGGCACGCAGCACGAGCCGACCTGGCTGGAGCCGTTCACCGGCGCGCACCCGGCGATCTGACCGCCTCGTTCGTCACAGCTGCGCGCTCGGCACGGGTGGCCGCTCGGCATCCGAGCGTACGGACCGAGATGACCCGGAATCCCGGCCGATTCCTCCGTATCCGAGCAAGAAGGCCGAAATATCGGGCCCGATTCGTGGAATCCCTGGCGGTACGCTCCGATGCCGAGCGCGGCGCTGGCAACAGCCGCCTAGCCGAAGACGAAGCGCCAACTTCCCGTCGCGACGCTGCTTGCCACGGCGCCGCTCCCAAGGATCGCGGCGGCGGCGATCCAGCCCCAGTCCGTGGCGTGCATCCGCATCGGTCGCGCGATGGTGCGGCAGGGGAGCGCGCCGAAGCCGCGGGCCTCCATGGCGGTCGCGAGCCGCGTGGCACGGCGCACCGCGCTCACCAGCAGGGCGAGCAGCATCCCCAGTGCCAGGCGGACCGCGGCGACCGGCGAGCGCCCGGCCTCCACGCCGCGGGCGCGGCGAGCCAGTCGCAGGATCTGCCACTCGGCGACGAGGATCGGCATGAGCCGGACGGCGGCCAGCGCCCCAACCGCCACGCGTGGGGAGAGGCGTGCCTGCTGCTGCAGCGCATCGGCCAGGTCGGTCGGATCGGTCGTGGCAAGGGCGAGCACCCCGGCCAGGGCGATCGCCAGCAGCCGCAGCCCGAGCCCGATGCCGGCGAGCCATCCGACTGCGCCCGTGCCACTCGAGCCCAGGACGACATTCAGCACGCCGACCGATACCGCCGCCAGCAGCAACGGCCACGTGCGGGCCAACAGGTCACGGGGCGGGACACCGGTGAGAGGAACGCAGAGTGCGAGACCTGCGAGGACCAGCGCCGCGGTGAGGGGATCGGCCGAGACGAACAGCACGGCCATGAGGACGACGGCGGCGACCAGTTTGGCGACAGGGTTGGAGCGCGCCAGGGGGGCCGCCGGGTCGGGCCGAATGGGTGTGAAGCGGATCATGGCGACGCCAGCCGCAGCGTGCGATCGGCGAGCGCCTCGGCGAAGGCCGCATCGTGCGTGACGAAGCAGATCGCGGTCCCGGCATCGCGCTGCGCGGCCAGCAGATCCAGCAGCTCAATCGTGGTCCGGCGGTCCTGCCCGAAGGTCGGCTCGTCCAGGATCAGGACCGATGGCCCTGCGGCCAGCGCCGTCGCCACCGAGAGGCGCCGCTTCTCTCCGCCGGAGATGGTGAATGGATTCGCCTCTGCCAGTTGAGCGAGGTGGAGTCGCGTCAGCAGTTCGTCGGCGCGAGCCCGGGCCGTGGAGCGGTCGGCGCCCGCCTGAGCCGGGCCGATCGTCAGCTCATCTACCACGCGACCGGTCAGGAACTGGTGCTCCGGATCCTGGAAGACCGACCCGATGCGAGCCGCAAGGTCGCGTGCGGACCAGCGCCCGGGGTCGTCTCCCAGCGACCGGGCGAGGGGTTGCGTGGCGAGCACACTCCCGGTGCTCGGTCGCAGCAGTCCGCCGAGCAGGAGCGCCAGCGTCGATTTTCCCGAGCCGTTCGCGCCGGTCACCGCCAGCGCCTCACCGGAGCGCAGCTCCACGCTCACGCCGCCAAGTGCCGCCGTACGTTCGCCCGGATATCGGTAGCCGACCTCGTCGGCGACGAGCAGTGGCTCCGGCGCCGTGTCCAACCGGCGTCCCGTGCGCGGCAGCGAATGGCCGGGAACCCAGACGCCCGCAACCGCCAGTTCGTCGCCCAGTCGGGCGAAGAGATCGGCAGGAGGCCCGTCGGCGAGGACGCCGCCGCCCGCCTGCAACACCACGGCACGATCGACCAGGGCGAGGCTCGCAGCCACGCGGTGTTCCACCATGACCAGGGTCCTGGACACCGCATCGGCCGCGACACGCCGCAGGGCTGCCGTCAGCAGGGCGGCGCCGTCGGGGTCGAGGTTGGCGGTCGGTTCGTCCAGGAGGAGCAGGCCGGGGTGCAGGGCAAGCGTGGCGGCCAGGGCCAGCCGCTGCTGCTCCCCGCCGGACAGGGCGTCGGTCGCGCGGTCGCGCCCGTATGCGAAGCCCACCTCGGCCAGCGCTCCGTCAACCCGCGACCAGATCTCCGGGGGCGGGACGCATCGGTTCTCCAGTCCGAAGGCGACCTCGTCGCCGGCGCGCGCCATCACGATCTGCGACTCGGGGTCCTGGAAGAGGATGCCGACGCGCCCGCGGGTCTCGCGAGGGGGCAGCCCATCAACGAGGAGCTGCCCTTCCGAGTCTCCGCCGTCCAGCAGTCCGGCCAGCCCGGCCAGCAGCGTCGACTTGCCCGAGCCGGACGGCCCAAGGAGGAGCACCCGCTCTCCCGCCTCGATACGCAGGTTGACCCCGCGGAGCGCCCAGTGGCGCCGGCCCGGATGGCGCCAGCCCCAGCCGCGGGCGTCGATGGCGATCCCCGCCATCAGCCGGTCAGATCCGCGGCTGGTCGCGCCCGGCCGGGAAGCCGGCAAGAACGCCGGTGCGCGCCAGCGAGCGGACGAGCAGCCAGGCGCCGACGCCGGCGATGACCGCCGCGCTCGGGATGACGAGCGCCGCATAGGCGATCTGCCAGCCGGCCTCCCAGGCGGGGTAATAGAGCGCGAGGTCGAGGAGCACGGCCGCCCCTCCGGCAGCCGCACCGGCCAGCACCACGACCGCGAGGCCCCAGCGCCGGTAGAGGCCGGCGGCGAACACGATCTCCGCCGCGCCTCCCTGCATCAGGCCGTAGACGATCGTCAGGAGACCCCACGGCGCACCAAAGAGCGCCGATGCGGAGGCGGCCACCAGCTCACCGAAGAGCGCCGCGCCCGGTCGACGGACGACCAGCGGGACGAGCACTGCCGGCAGCAGCCAGACGCCGTAGATCAGCCCCTGGAGCGGTGGCAGGGCAGCGAATGCGGGCGCCGTGGCGGTCCAGAGCAGGTTCCACCCCTGAAAGACGGCGCCGAAGGCCACGCCCAGGACGGCGGCCACCACCACGTCCACCAGGCGCCAGCCCTCGCGAGGCGTTTCAGCTTCAATCACGACCCGACCTCCTTTCGCGTTTCGATGACCAGCAGGCTGCCCGCGTAAACCCGGACCGATGCCGGCGCGAGCGCCACCTCGTTCGACAGGCCGCGCGTGCCCCCGGCCTTCAGCGTCTCGCCCGAGAGCTGGTAGCGGAGCCCCTCGGTCCACACGCCGGCGGCGTCTCCGGCGATCGGCAGCAGCGTGACGAGGTCGCCGGGCGCGCCCCCCAACTGCAGCTCCTCTCCGGCGGCCAGCGCCCGGACCGAGGTCGAGCCTCGGATGAGCCGCAGGCCGTGCCGACGAAACCGCGGAGCGGTGAGCAGGAGCAGGTTTGCCATTTCGTGGTCGATGCGATCGCCACCGAGCGCGCCCAGGATCAGCACCTCGTCGGCACCGGCCTCCACGGCCCGGGCGACCGCCAGCTCGGCGTCGGAGGCGTCCTTGTCCACCGGGTGGCGTTCGATAGGTACGCCAGCCGCCTCGAGCCGCTCGATCAACCGCGGGTCCGCCGAGTCGAGATCGCCCACGACCACGTGCGGCGTCACGCCGATCTCGTCCAGCCACTGTGCGCCGCCGTCGGCGGCAATCACCAGGTCGGCGTCGGCCAGATGCGCCGCGTCACCGCGCTCGGCGTCGCCACCGGCCACGACCACCACGTTCACCGCGCGCTCCTCCTGCTTCTGGACATGGGCGACTGGGGGGCGCAGGACCACGCATCGGTCCGTTCGAAATCAGGAACGGCGCACCCGATTGGGGCGCGCCGTCGCACGGTTCAAACCGACTCCCTTCGCTGGTATGACCCAGATCAGGTTCGAGGGTCTGCGGCCTGCCGCACTCTCAGCGCTCGCGCGCTCCCCTGTCGCTATGGAGTTGTCGCGTCGAGCGTAGCACGCGTGCCATGATCCGGCCATGACCGATGCCTCCATGCCGCCCACCCACCCGAACGTCGCGCGGGTCGAAGCGGCCGCCGCGGCGGCCGGCCTGACGATCGCGGTGAGCCGCTTCCCGGACGGCACTCGCACCGCCGAGGACGCGGCCCGGGCCGTCGGCTGTGCCGTGTCGCAGATCGTCAAGTCGCTCGTCTTCATGGTCGACGGGGATCCAGTGGTCGCCCTTGTCGCGGGCAACGACCGGCTCGATCCGGCTCGGCTCGCGGCGGCACTGGGCGCGAAGTTCGTCCGCCGCGCGGACGGAGACGAGGTGCGGGCCGCGACAGGCTTCGCGATCGGTGGCGTGCCGCCCTTCGGTCACACGCGGCCCCTGCGCGTCCTTGTTGATGCGCATCTGCTCGAGCAAGCCCTGGTCTGGGCGGCGGCCGGGCTGCCCGACGCGGTCTTCTCGATTGAACCCGCCGAGCTGGCGCGCGTCGCAGGGGCCGAGCGGGCGACCTTAGCCGCCGATGCAGGCGCCTAGGGTCGGTCGAGCCGCAGCTCGATCTCGGTGGTCGCGAGGTCGGCCGTCTGCATGATCAGCTGCCAGATCTCGTCGCGGGGTCCGCTGAAGCGGATCAGGGCGAAGGCGTCGCCGGGATAGAGCCCCTCGATCGGATAGCCGTCAGCCGGAAGCCGCTCGACGTAGAAGTCGTACGCCGGCGCGCCGACCACGTCAGTCGTCCAGCGGGCGATCAGCCCTGGGTCGTCATCAGGCAGCGGGAGCGCGACGGCGCCCTCGATGACGGGGAAACCCGACGGCAGCTCGCGCCGCACGATGGGCGAGCCGGTCGCGGTCGATGCCGGCGAGCCGGCTGGCGGCGAGGAGCCAGACGGACGCGCCGATGGCGACTGGCCGGGGGCGCAGGCGGCCAGAGCGGCGATGAGCAGCAGCCCGGTGATCGCGCGGGGTCGTTGCATGGGACGGATCCTCCCCTTCTCTTGATCATGGCGGGGGCGGCAG
>JBBEBK010000084.1:0-18625 GCA_040882375.1 Chloroflexota bacterium | reverse complement strand
CCCCCCCCCCCCCGCCGATCGGCCTCACTCGGTCAGGTTGGTCACCACGATCGGCACGTAGAACGAGCCGAGCCTGGCGTGATCGAACCAGCGCACGTCCTGCGCGAGCAGGTTGAACGTCTCGACATAGCTGCCCGGCGCCGGGCCGCCACGGATCCCAAACGTGAATCGACCGGTCCCGTCGGGCGCCACCGTGGCGCTGTCCACCATCGTCGCCAGCCACGCCGCGGACCAGTCGGCGGCCCGGAATGGTGAGCTGTGATACGCAGGCTTCCAGGTGGCGAGCGCCAGCCGCCCGGGGAGACCCGTGCTGCGCCAGGTGCGGCCGCCGGCGTTGCGAAACTCGACCCAGTGGGTGATCGTCTTGCCGAGCCCGACGACCTCCGTGCCGGCGTTGTTCTCCCGAAGGTAGGTCGCCAGGAAGGGGACGCGTCCGGGCCAGGTGGTCCAGCGGCGCTCCGCCATCGGATCGGTGAAGTTCCAGGTCCGCGTCGTGGCATTCCAGACGCGCAGCTCGAAGTGCAGGTGCGCGCCGTAGCAGGTGCCACTGCAGCCTGATCGGCCGATCCGCTGCCCCGCAACCACCGACTGCCCTATGGACGCCGCCAATCCCCCGTCGGCGGTGCTGGCGAGGTGGTAGTAGAGGGTCCTTTTGCCGTCTGGGTGCTCGACCAGCAGGAAATTGCCGAACGAGCCGAACTGCTGGGTCCCGAAGCCACCCTCTCGGTCGATCACGGTGCCGTCGCGTGCGGCGGCAAGGTCGCTCAGCAGTGGCATCGGGTAGTCGATCCCGGAGTGCTGGTCGTACACGCGTCCGTAGTGCGGCAGACCGTCGTTCCAGGCCTGCCCCGTCCAGTCGAGCTGGCGATTCAGCAGCCTGTCGCGGTCGACGCCGTAGCTGAGCGTCACCGCCGGGTCGTAGAAGGGCAGCGTGTAGTCATCGGTCGCGGCCGCGGCGCCTGCCCCGAGAACGGCGAGTGCCGCCAGCAGGAGAACCGATCCGGTCATATCGCGCAGCAGGCGGGTCATGGCAGACACCCCCCAGCGCAGCCGATGAAGGCGGCGGTGCCCTCGTACTCGGCCACGACAGCGCCATCGGCCGAGAAGAGCGTGGTGGACGCACCGCGGCGAACCAGGAGCAGGTTGCCATCGGGCGAGAGCGTCGGATCTGATCCGTCGCCGACCCGGTGTGGAGGCGCCCCAGGTCGGTCGATCAGAAAGACGCCTCCCTCGCCGCGCTGAAACGCGACGCGCATACCGTCGGTAGAGACGGTCACGCCCGTGGCATCGGGCCCGAGCTCGGCGACGATGGAGGAGTCGGCCCCGCTGAGCCGCTTCACGACGGTCCCGCCGCGCTCGTGGACGACGAGCGCCCGCGCTCCATCGGCGAGCGGGAAGATGGCGTAGACCAGCTCGTCGTCGGAGATCGGCGTCACGGTGCCGTCCGCGACGGCGACGAGGACCGGCTGCGACCGATAGGGAGCCTCAAACGAGCTGGCAGCCAGCAGCAGAAGCGACCCGTCGGTCTCAAAGCTCGGTGATCCGACGAACGGCCCGTCGGCGACCCGGCGCGACTCGCCGGAGCGTGCGTCCACCAGCCACACTGACCCGGCGCCGTCGATCACGGCCAGCCGGTCGCCTCCGGGCGCGAAGGCTGCCCCGCTCACCCCGGGCAGGCGGACACGCAACTGGGCGCCATCGGCCGCCGCGATGGTCAGCTCTCCGTCAGTCGAGAACGGAGAGTCGGCAAGGGCGACGGAGCTTCCATCCGGAGCGGCGGCCAGGAGGCGTGTCCCCGTCGAGGCGGCTGGGGGTGCGACCGTGAGCAGTCGCGCGCCCGGCAGATCGTGGGGCAGCAGCGCGACGGACACCCCGGATCGTCGTGCGTCGGCCGCATTCAGGTGAGCGACGGCGGGAGGCGGCTCGGCCGACGCGACGCCGATGGCGATGCCGGTCGCGAGCGGCAGGAGCGTGAGCAGGAGAAGCAGGCGGCGCACGGCGCCGGTAAGATGGCGCGCCGCAGCGCGTCGGGACGCGGACATGAGAACCTCCGTGGCATGAGTGCCCGTGATGTGGCAGGCGGAGCGACGGATGTTCCGGTGGCTGCGAATCCTCCCCATGTGTCGTCGACCGACGGCTGCTCGATGGCCGCCCGGTAGTGCGACGCTACCGCGCTGCTGCTTACCGCGTGGTTATCAGCGCCGCCTCGCTGCGGCCATAATCGGCAGCCATGTCGCCCGCGACCCTCGTCCCGCTCTTCGTCGCCATCGCCGGCGCCGCCCTGGCAGCCGCCGGGTGGGTTCTGCTGCGCGCCTCGGGGGCGCGGCCGGGCATGGCGCGACGGTTGGGTGGCGCAAGAGAGATCAAGGTCGGGCGGCTGCTCGACATCGGCCCTGGCGACGACCTTCCGCGGCGTCCGGTACGCGTGGTCGGCCGCATCCGCTGCGGCGACCCGATCGTCACCGCCGAGGACGACCGGCTGGTCGCGTTCCATCGTGACGTCGAGGTACAGCTGCCCAGCGGCGCCTGGCGGCCGATCGAACGTCTCCGTGAGTCACGCTCGTTCGAGTTGTGGGATCACGACGGCTCGCTGACCGTCGACCCGGCCGCCGCACACGAGCCACTGGTCGCGCTCCCCCATGTCTGGGAAGGGCCTCCCGACGAGTTGGGAGAGGTGTACACGCCGGCGGTCGCCCGGATCACGGCGGAGGACGGCCCGCCGAGCGTCGCGCGTGCGGCGACGCGCATGCTGAGCGTGGTCGAGCGGCTGATGGTGCTCGCGGAGGTGCGACGAACCGCGAACGGCGACATCACGCTGGCACCACCGCCGGGGGGCTATGTGATCAGCTCCCTCGAGCTCGATGAGGCGATGCGCGTGCTAGGTGGCCGCAAGCCGCGGGTGCTGCTGGCCGGGATGGCCTGCCTCGCTATCGGGCTGGTAGTCCTGGTGGTGGCAACGGCGTTCCTGGGGGTCAGCCTGCTGGCGGGTGGCTGACGCTCCTCGTACGGGGCCGAACGGTACGAACGGGGTATCGCGGCCCTCGCTTGCCACTTCTACAATCCGCCGCACGGCACCTACCAGAAGCTCCAGCGCCGGGCTGGGCCGGGGGCCGCATCGGCAGGGAGCAGCCAATTGGAGCAGCCGCACGGCGACCACAGGGAGGACCGGGGGGTGCTCGTGAGCGTGGCGCAGGCTGCTGCGCTGCTCGCGGTGCACCCGAACACGATCCGTGCGTGGGCCGAGGCCGGCCGACTCCCCGCCTTCCGGATCAACGCTCGAGGCGATCGTCGTTTCCGTCGTGGCGATGTCGAGCGGCTGCTGGCCGAGGGCGCGGCATCCGAGACTTCGGAGGTCCGCTCCGGGAACAACGATGACGCCGAGCTGACCGTCCTGACACGCCTCGTCACCGTGGGCGGCCTGCCGGCCAGCGTGGCCGCCATCTGCCGTGGCGCGGTCGAGGCGATTCGAACACACCTGCCGGTCGGACACGTTGCCATCTACCTCGCCCGCGAGCGCGGCGAGGGCGACCTCCGGCTTGAGACACACGCCGGGTACGACGTGGCGCCCCCCGAGCAGATCGACGCCACCGCGTTCGCCCCCGACGAAGGGCAGATGGGCGACCGCCGTGTCGGAGACGATCCACGCGAGGTGAGCATCCCGCTGCTGGTCGCGGGCGAAATGATCGGGGCGCTCCTTATCGAAGAGACGGGCCGCACGGCCCAGCTTCGACGTCCGTTCCTTCGCACGGTCGCTGCCGCTGTCGCCGCGGACGTGCAGCATGCTCGAGCCATGGCCCGCGCACGGCGCGAGGCGACCCGAGCGCGCGCCCTGCGCCACGTGACGCAGGAACTGACCGGCCAGCTCGAGCTCAACGTGGTACTCGACGACATCGTGGACCGTACCCGGTCGCTGTTCGACGCCGAGAAGGTCGGACTCTGGCTGCTCCAGGAGGGCGACCACCCGTTCCAGGTGGCCGCCTCGCGCGGCATCGGCGAGGAGTTCCTTGCCGCGGTCCGAGGCCTCACCCTGGAAACTCCGTCGCTCGGTGTCCAGGCAGTCCGTGAGCGGCGCACCTGCGTCATCCGCGACGCCAGTGCGCGACACGGGGTCGGGGCAATGCAGGGGGTCTATCAGGACGAGGGAATCGAGACCGCCTGCCTCGTCCCGCTGGTCAGCCACGACCGGGCAGTCGGGGTCATCGGCCTCTACCACACGCGTGACCGGGACTGGCCCGAGGACGAGCTCGCGCTGGCCCAGGCCTTCGCCAACCAGGCCGCGGTGGCGATCAGCAACGCCCGGCTCTATCGATCGGTCGCCGACCAGGCGGCCCGCATGCGCTCCATCCAGGACCTGTCGGCGCGCCTCAACCGGCTGACCGATGTGCAGGCCATCGCCGACGCCATCGTGGCCGAGGCGAGCAGCCTGGCCGCCTACCACGACATCCGTGTGTATGCCGTCGACTGGGAGCGCCGGCAGTGTGAGCCGATCGCCTACACCGACCGGCTGCTCGGCGAGGGCGACTTCAGTGAGGCCCTGCGCCTGCCCGTCGGCGAGGGTTCGTTCACCGGGTGGGTGGCCGAGCACGGCGAGCCGATCCTGGCCAACGACGCGTTGAATGACCCACGGGGCCACACCATCGAGGGGACCGACGATATCGAGGAGTCGATGCTGGTGGTGCCGATGGTCTTCGAGGGCCGTGCGCTCGGCGTCGTCGCGCTCTCGAAGCTGGGGCTCGACCAATTCAGCGCCGACGACATGCAGACGATGATGATCTTCGCCGGGTATGCGGCCCAGGCCATCGCCAACGCGTCGGCGTACGCGCGGCTCGAGCTCCAGTCGACCGAGCTCGCGCGCCAGCTCAACTCGCAGGGCAAGCTGCTCGAGATTACCGAGCGGCTCAATTCGACCTTCGATCGGCAACTCGTCCTCGAGGCGATCGCGGATGGACTCCGATCGGTAGTGCGCTACGACAATCTGTCGATCTACCGCAGCGACTCGGCCAACCGGGTCCTGGTGCCAGTCCTCACCCGGGAACGTCACGCGAAGCAGGTGAGGCGCTACATGGTTCCGTTCGGCCGTGGGCTGATGGGCTGGGCGACCGATCACGCCGAGCCGATCCTGGCCAACGACGCGCTCAATGACCCGCGCGCCATGCAGATCCCGGGCACGCCGGCCGATCCCGAGGCGCTGGCTGTCGTCCCACTCGTCAGTGCGGGCGAGGTGATCGGCTGCATGAACATCTCGCGCGTGGGCGGATCCGAGAACTACTTCTCGGAGAACGACTTCGAGCTGGTGAAGCTGTTCGCCGGCCAGGCGTCGATCGCCCTCCGCAACGCAGAGGCACACCACGCGGTGAACGAACGCGCCGACACAGATGCGCTGACCGGGCTGGGCAATCACGGTGCGTTCCAGCGCACCCTTGGTGAGCTGTGCGACGCGTCGGCTGGACGGGGGAAGCGGCGGGCCACGGACCGCCGGACGGTCTCGCTGCTGATGCTCGACCTGGACCTGTTCAAGGGCTACAACGACCGGCTCGGCCACCCGGCCGGGGACGCGCTGCTGCATGCGGTCGGCGGGGCGATTCACGGCGCAGCTCGCGCAGACGACCTCGTATTCCGCTACGGCGGCGACGAGTTCGCGCTCGTCCTTCCGGATGTGGATGCGATGACCGCGGCGACCATCGCGGAGCGGGTCCGTGCGGCGGTTGCGAAGCTGACCGCGCAGGACGCGTCACCGGTCACCATCTCGATCGGCGTGGCGACCATCCCCGGTGACGCCGCCGACAAGAACGCCCTGATCGCTGCCGCGGATACGGCGCTCTATCTCGGCAAGCAGTCCGGTGGCGACCGCGTCATCGCCGCGTCCGACGTCCCCAGCGAAATGCGAGACCTGCGCGGCACCCTGGACCAGCTCGCACGCGCCGCGCTGCACGCACCCGAGGGTGGCTCCTCGGATCGCTCTGACATGGCCGGGGCGCTGGCGGCGGCGGTCGGCGCGGGCCATAGCCACGGCAAGGGAGTGCCTCGCAGGCGGACTGCCGGCAAGCGGGGCGCGCCGGCGCAGACGGGCGGGCGCCGCACGCGGGGCCCCGGAGCCGCCTGAGCCGCCACTGAGGGGGCGGCCGGAGGCGGTGCTATCATCGCCGCTCCCATGCCGATGACCCGTTTCGATGCTGCCCGCCCTTCGGTCGGAATCGTCGCAGCGGTCGTGGTTGCCACCGTGCTCACCGCCTGCTCCGCGACTCCCACGCCCAGCCCGTCACCGCTGCCGAGCCCCACCGTGCTGGCGACCGTGGTTCCGACCCAGTCTCCGGTGCCGACTCCCGCCCCGACCCCGCTCTTCAGCAACGCGCCCGATCCCGCACTCGTGGCGCTCATCCCCATCGAGGTCGCCGGGCAGACGGTGGTGATCCCGGCAATCACCGAATTCGCGATCACGCCCGGGGACATCGGCGCCGTCTACGGGGAGATCGGGGATCGATTCCGGTCGGTCCAGTTGGCCTTCGTGCAGCGGCCGCGCCTCTCCCTGTACGCGATGCGGGTCGATCCGCCCTTCCCCGCCACGGCGGACCTGGAGCCCTACCTGGCCGAAGCGGGCCGCTACGTTGGGATCGCCGGCCTGGTGCGCGACGCCTGGACGCTCGAGCCGATCGGCGACCACCTGGTCTGGGTCCGACCCGAGGACGACGCCACCGCCGCCGGGACCTTCATCTACACCTGGGCGGCGGACCAGTACGTGTTCCTGCTGATCGGCACCGACACGGCGCAGAACCTGGCCATGCTGGCGGCCCTTCCCGGTGAGGCTCCCCCCACCCCCACCCCGGCACCGTCGGGCTCGGCCGAGGCCAGCGAGCCAGCCAGCGGATCTCCCTCGCCAGGCTGAGCGCAGCCGCCGGCCGTTCTATCATCGGTGTCGTGCTGACCCTGCCGGGACCGATCGTCTCCGCCGCGTGGCTGCTTGAGCACGCCGCTCACCCTGACCTGCGGATCGCGGACCTGCGCTGGTCGCTCGGCGGCCCGCCGGGTCGTGATCTGTACGCCGCGGGTCACATCCCCGGGGCGATCTTCCTCGACCTCGACCACGACATCAGCGCGCCGCGCGGATCAGGCCCCGGCCGCCATCCGATCCCCGCGCCGAGTTGGCTCGCAGAAGTGCTGTCGGAACGCGGGATCGGCGACGAGCACGTGGTGGTCGCCTACGACGATGCCGGCGGCACGGTCGCCTCGCGCCTGTGGTGGCTCTTCGAGCATCTCGGTCACGCCGGGACGGCGGCGATCCTGGATGGCGGTATTTCAGCCTGGACCGATGCCGGCGGAGCACTCACGGCGGCGGCGCCGAACCGTGCACCTGCAACCTGGAGGGCGCGCGCTCAGCGAACCGACGACGTCGTGGACGCCGCGATCGTCGATGCGCGCCGGCTGGATCCGGGCACGCTGCTGCTCGATGTGCGCGCGCCCGAACGCTATCGCGGCGAGATCGAGCCGATCGACCCGCGCGCCGGGCACATCCCCGGCGCCGTGAGCGCCCCGGCGGCGGGGAACCTCCAGCCAGATGGTCGCTTCCTGTCGCCCGAAGCGCTGGCGGACCGCTTCCGCGCACTCGGTGCGACGTACGACCGGCACGTGATCGCGTCGTGTGGGTCGGGGGTCAATGCGACGCAGACGATTCTGGCGATGCGGTTGGCGGGTATGGACGCGCAGCTGTACGAGGGGAGCTGGAGCGACTGGTCGTCCGACGCGACGCGGCCGGCCGCCATCGGGCCAGGCCCGGGAGGGGCTACGTGAGCGACGAGCGCGACGACTGGGCGCGCTGGGGCGACGCGGACGGCGACGAGAGCAGCTTCCGCAAGCGTGACCGCCTTGCGCGCCTGCTGGCCGTGGCATCGATCCTGTACAGCCGCGGGCACAGCGACGCCGGGGTCCCCGTCTCGGAGATCGCCAACCTGACCGGCATGACCACCCGCACCGTCTACCGGGATATCCGCGCTCTCGAGGACGAGCTGGGGATGCCGATCTTCCAGGCCGGCAAGGGCCGATACGGCATCGAGAAGAAGTACTTCCTGCCGCCGCTGCGCCTGTCGCTCCCCGAGGCGGTGGTCCTCTTCCTGGCCTCGCGGCTGATCGCCCGCTGGAGCGACGAATACGACCAGGCAGTCGTGAGCGCCTTCACCAAGCTCGCGGACCTGCTGCCACAGCCGATCGCGCGGCATGTTGCCGCCACGATGCTGGCGGTCGGTCGCGCCGGTCCCAATGAGCCGTTCGCCCGCAACTTCGCGCATGTCGCGCAAGCGTGGGCGGACGGCCGAGTCATCGAGTTCGAGTACGAAGCGAGCGGTGGGGAACGGCGACAGGCGCGGGTCCGGCCGTACTTCCTTGAGCCCGATGCAGCCGGTCGATCGGTCTACCTGATCGGCTTCGACGAGATCGTGGACGCGATGCGGACCTACAAGGTGGAGCGCATCCTCAGCTCGACGCTCACCGCGGACCGATACGACGTGCCGGTGGACTTCGACCCGGACCGATGGCTGGCGCACTCGTGGGGGATCTGGTCGTCGGACACCACGGCCCCGCAGACGGTCAGGCTGCGCTTCGAGGCCTCGGTGGCGCAGCGCGTCAGGGAGTCGATCTGGCACCGATCGCAGCGAATCGACGACCTCCCCGACGGCCGGCTGGAGCTGACGGTGACCGTCGCGGGGATCGTGGAGATCCGGCCGTGGGTGCTCTCGTGGGGCGAAGCGGTGGAGGTGCTCGAGCCGCCCGCGCTGCGCGAGGCCGTCGCCGCCGCGACCCGCGGTGCGGCGGCCCGCTACGCCGAGTGATGGAGTCGGAGCACCCGCTCGAGTCTGAGTTGAAGTACCGCGCCCTCGATCCGGCGCCATTGCGAGCGCTGGCAGCGGTCTCCTCGCTCGGACCTGCCAGGTTGGGGCCGGTCAGCGTCGCGGACGAGCTGGACCGCTACCTCGACACCGCCGACCTGCGCCTGGCCACGGCGCGCTGGGCGTGCCGGCTGCGGACCCGCGGCGGGCGCACGAAGCTCTCCCTGAAGGGCCCTGCAGCCCACCGGCCGCAAGACGCGCTCCACCGCCGACCCGAGGTCGAGGGACCCGCTGGGCCGGGGTCCAACCCCGGCTCGTGGCCGCCCTCGCCGGCGCGTGACCTGCTCGCGAGCCTGGCGGGCCGACCGCCTTCGCAGCTCAGCCTGGTCGAGCGATTCAGCCTGGTGCAGCGGCGAACCGAGCGGGCCGTCTTTGCCGGCCATCGGCAGGTCGGGCTCCTGTCGCTCGACGAGGTGACGGTGCTCCGTGGCGGTGCCGCCCGCGGGACGCTGTTCATGGTGGAGCTGGAGCTCCGCGCGGACGAGCCGCCCGATCCTCGCCTGGTTGCGGAACTCGGCGCGGCGCTCGCCGCCGTCGTCGGGCTCCAGCGGGACCCGAACACCAAGCTCGAGCACGCCCTCACGCTGCTCAGGGAGCGCGACACCGGCGGCTGAACGGGCGGGGGGCTACTCGCCGAGCGGCAGCCGCAGGATGAGCGCCAGCGTCGGACGCGGACGGGGCTCGGCCGGCACAATCGGGGCGCGGAGCCAGGCGTCGCCAGCCGGTCCGGATCGGTATCGGGCTCCAAGATGGCGGGCAGACAGACCATCAACCCCCATCGAAGCCAGCGCCTCGGCCAGGAGCGTCCCGTCGCCGCGGTATCCTCGCCCGACCGTGGCGCGGTCGCCGGGCTCCAGGATCGCCTCGAGCCATGCGCGCCGTACGCGGAAGGCGTTGAGTCGCACCGATTGCCCGCCGGCCCACAGCAGGTCGCTCGCGACATACGCCGGGCGCCCGGGTCGGCCGGCTCCGGCCAGCCGCTGCCGCAGCAGATCGGCGTCGGGGCGCCCGTCCGGATCGAGAATCAGCAACGTGCCGTCGAGCATCGTGCCGTCCTCCGCCAGTTGTGCGGGAAGCGTGGCGAGCTCCGGGAATGCCGCCCCGGCATCGGCCAGGCCGGCGACCTGCAGCCGCAGGACACCCCCCTCGCACGAGGCGATCGCCCGGGCGCCGGGCCACCACGCCTCGAAGAGGTAGTCGGGGTCGTCGAACGGAGACGCCACCTCGGTGGGCAGCATCGGGAAGATGCGCTCCGGGAGGCGCCGCGCGGGGGCGCCTCCAGTCGGCGCGCGCGGCGCAACCGGCAGCGGCAGCTGCTCGGTAGCCACGGCGCTCTGCTAGGCGGACCGGCGGCGGCGCGCCGGCCGCTGGTCAGCGTCGGCGGTCTCGGAAGTCGGCGTTGCAGCGTCGGCGGCCGGCTCGGCGGCGCTTCGTCGGGCTTCGCGGGCGGCAGCCACGCTGGCCTCCAGGGCGGCCATCAGGTCGCCGATCCTGGTCGGCTCGACACGCTGGGCGGGCACCGGCTCCTCGCCGCCCACCTTGGCCTCGATCACCGACATCAGGGCGGCCCGATAGTCGTCACGGTAGTCCGCGGGCGAGAATTCGCCGGTCATCGACGCGATCAGCTGCTCGGCCATCGCCCGCTCGGCGGGCTTCACCGTGATCTCGGCGGTGGGAAGGTTCAGCTCGGTGTGCGAGCGAACCTCGTCCGGCCAGTGGAGCGTGGTCAGCAGCATCGTGTTGTCATACGGGTTCAGCGCGGCGAGCTGCTCGCGGTCCTTCAGCACGATCTTGCAGATGGCCGTCTTGCCCTGCTCGGCGAGCACCTGGCGGAGCAGCTCGAAGGCCTTGGCGCCCATCGGATCGGGCTCCAGGTAGTAGGCCTGCTTGACGAACTGTGCCTCGTGGGCCTCGCGCTTCGCGTCCACGAACATCTCGATCTCGATGGCACGCACCGTCTTGAGCGGGACCGCGTCCATCTCCGCATCGGTCATCACCACGTAGCGGCCCTTGCTCCACTCGTACCCACGGACGGTGTCCGAGCGGGGAACCACCTCGTCGTGGTGCGGGCAGTAGATCTTCATCTGGATCCGGTTCAGACAGTCGGCATGCAGCATGTTGAAACCGATCGAGGTGCTCTCGGTCGCCAGATAGAGCTTGACCGGGATCGTCACCAGGCCGAACTGGATCGCCCCGCGCCACATTGAGCGTGCCATGGCGGTGAAGGGTACACCGAGCGCGCAAACGACCCCATCTCGACGAAAGGACGCTCGGCCCGCAGGACCATCCCGCCATTGCCGCCGTAAGCCCGCCGCGGCGACACTCGCCGCGTGATGGCGTCAGGGGAGCTGCGGTCCCTGTGGGCCGGTGGTGACCACCAGGGCCGATACCTCGTCACGCTCTTCGCGCACCAGCCGATACCGATGTTCGACCGTCACGCCCCGCGACAGCATGGCGTTGACCGGGCAGTAGTTCGTCGCCGACAGCTCGATCGATCGGCGCAGCGCCTCCGGCTCAACGTCGCCCGCCACGCGGTGCTCGACCACGATCCGCGTGTAGACCCGAGGATGCTCGTCGGAACGTTCGCCGGAGACGGCGATCTGGTAGCTCATAGCGCGCTGCCGCTTCTTGCGAAGGATGCTTGCCACGTCCATCGACGTGCACCCGGCCAGCGCCGCCAGGATCGATTCGGTGGGGCCGGGCCCGCCCCTCGACGTGCCCGCGGCCGCCACGTCGAGCGTGATCGTGAACCCCGAGCCGGTGGCGACGTCGACCCGCATCCCCTCGGCCGGATCCGCAAAGGTCGCGAGAACGGTACTGGTTTCTGGCATGCGACGAATGTAGCAGGAGGAGCGCGATGCGTCTGATTCGGCCCATGGGCACGCGACGCGCCGCCCGCAGCACGGTGATCCTCGGGCTGCTGATGCTCATCGTCGGCTGTACCGCCCTGGCGCTCATGTCGATCATCCCGACGTCGCGCCCGGCCCCGATCGCGCTGCTCGCGCTGTCGGCCGCGCTCGGTCTCGGGGTCGGCTGCGCCATCTCGCTGCGTGCCTTCTCGGCCGGCAGGCGGCGAACCAAGGAGCGCGGCGATGACCTGGTGCGGCTGCTGGCTCCGGCGTTTGACGACAGCTACGTCCTGATCGTGTCCCCGCGGCTGCCCGGCGTTCCCGGCGACCTGGCCGCCCTGCTGGTAGGTCCGCCGGGGGTCCGCGCCCTCATCGCGCGCCGGTGGCACGGCAGCTACCGGGTACGAGGCCGGGGATGGGATTACGACACGCGGACCCGCGCCGGATGGGTACCGTGTATCACCAACCCGTCGTTCGACGCTCGAACCGTGGCGCAGGCGGTGACCCGCTGGGCGGGCACAACGCTCCCGGAGGCGCCGATCCCCGTTGCCGGGACGATCGCCTTCCCACGGCAGCACTCCCGGGTCGTCCTCGAAGAGCCCGACCTCGAGGTCGTCACCACCGACAACGCCCCGTGGTGGGCACAGTTGATCGGGCGCGTGCAGCGCATGGATGGGCAGCGCGTCGGGCGGTTCGTCGAAGCGGTCCTGGAGGCCGGCGAGGCCGAATCACGCCGACCGTCACCGGCGCCGACGACCGAGAACGCCTGAGGGGTCAGCCCCCCTCGTCGCTCTCCCGAGGCTGGAGCCAGCGCTCGGCGGTCGCCGCATCGAGCACATCCGCCAGCAACTGGTCGGGCTGCTCGTCGTCGGTCACCAGCAGCACGTGCGCCAGCTGCCGTTGAATCGCGACGGCCGTTGCCGTGCGTCCGAGTTCTGGATACACCGCGGAGCTGATCGTCACCTCGGTCATCGGCAGGAAGCGCTCGCCAACGTTGAGCAGTCCGTCGGCCGGACGGCTGCCCTGCGGCACATGCACCGATCCGGTGAGGCGAAACGGGGGCAGCCCGAGCTGCGCCCGAACGGCGCGCTTCTGGATGCGCATCTCCGGCCGAGCCGCTGCATCGGTCTCGGCGGCGAGCAGGAAGAGGATCTCGTCCACCGTCACCAGCACCTGCTGCGCCGATATGGTGGCAGTCGCGTCGGCGTACTCGCTCAGCGTGGCCTGCTCGATCACCAGGTGCGTCGAGGCGATCTGGTTGACGATATCGGCGACACGCGCGAAACGGGTCACCGTCTGGCCTGAGATCCGGTAGGCCGAGGTGTAGATGTCGACCGCCACGGTGCGGGTAGCCGAGACGGCGAACGGATCGGCAGCAAACGCGTTCATGGGCCGATGCTACTCCGCGGTGTCGCCATCAACCGCGCCACCGCGCCGTCCAGACCTCTTCGCTGGGCCACTGGCGCGCCCACTCGCGCGTCGCCGGGTTGGTGTGGGTGGTGGTCGCCCGCCGCGCTCCGCCGCCGCGCCCGGCTGCCACCGAATAGTACGCATGGTGCTACGTCTGAGCCGGTTTCCCCGCGCGCCCCGATTTCGGCTCCCGATAATCACCATGGGTGCTGGATCGATTCGGTTTGAGGCTCGAATGAACCGATATGGCACGCACATAGCACTATGCGTGATATCGGGGTGGATTCTCTACTCCGCGTCCGTCTCGCCGGTGGCGGTGATGCGCTCCATCTCGCCGCCCGGTCCACGGGCCAGGAGGATCCGACCGCTCGCCTGCGCGGCGAAGAGCTTCTCCACGGTCGCCAGGTCGTCGATATCGGCTGGCGTCTTGTCGTCGCGAACGCGAACGATCCGGGGGAAGCGCAGCGCGAACCCGGAGTCATGGCGTGTCGAGCGCATGATCCGGTCGAAGGCGATCTCCACCACCACCTCGGGAACGACGCTCCGGTAGCGCCCATAATCGCGCAGCGTCGAGGCCTTGAAGCGCTCCGTCATGGTCGCGATCTCGGCATCGGTCAGGCCGGTGTAGGCCTTGCCAATTGTGAGCAGCGACGAACCGTCGGGCGAGCGCACCGCGAAGGTGTAGTCGGACAGGACGCCGCGCCGCTTGCCGTGCCCCCACTCGACCCCCACCACCACGCAATCGAGCGTGGCGAGCGCCTTCTTCAGCTTCAGCCAGCCGAGCCCGCGGCGCCCCGGCTGGTAGACCGATCCAGGGTCCTTGACCATGAGGCCCTCGTTGCGTCGCTCGCGAGCATCGTCGAAATGGCGCTCCACCTCGTCGGCTGAGCGGGCCGCCGCGAGGTGCGAGAGGAGGAACCGACCTTCGGAGAGCGCCGGCAGGCGGAGCGCCTCGAGGGCGGCACGCCGTTCGCGCAGCGGCACCTCCAGCAGGGCGCGACCGTCGAGATGGAGGAGGTCGAAGGCGACCAGCACGACCGGAACCTCCGCGATCAGCTCGGGGTTCGGCGCGACGCGGCCAAGGCGCGTCTGGAGGCTTGCGAAGTCGAGCACCGATCCAAACAGATACGGAACCAGTTCTCCGTCGATCACCACGCTCTGCGCCAGGCCGGCGGCCGCCTGGGTGACCTCGGGGAACGAGGCGGTGATCTCGTTGAGGTCGCGCGAGAAGAGGCGCGGGGCCTCGCCGGCGACGAGGTGCAGCTGGGCGCGGATGCCGTCGTACTTGTCCTCGATCCACGCCTCTTCACCGACCCGGCGCATCACCTCATCGGCGTCGGCCACCGGAGTGGCGAGCATGAAGCGGATCGGCCGACCGAGATGCAGAGCGGCGTCGGCCAGCCGGTCGTCTCGGGCCAGCGCGGCCGCCTCCCCGGGCTCGCCGAGCAGCATGTGCGCCCGGCGCACCGCGTCGAGCGGACGCGCAAAGGCGGCCGCGATCGCCTCCTCCAGCAGTCCTTCCCGCAGGCCAATGCGCAGCTCGCGCGCCGCGATCCGCGCGACGTAGCGCGCCTCTTCCGGCGACGCGCGTTCGAACAGCCGCGTCATCTCCGCCACGCGCGCCTCCGTGGACGAGGTCTCGCTCATGGCCCGGAACGCATCGCGGACCGCCGCAAGGGTCAGAGGCTGCTCCCCGGGCGTCGCGTTCGCCAGGAGTTCCGCGGCAGCGTCGCCGAAATCAGAGTGGCGCAGGTAGGCGGCGCGCAGCACGTCGGGCTCGGCCTGCGCGGCGGCGCCCAGCGACTGCGACTGCTGGACCCAGCCGAGTCCCAGCCGATCACCTGCTCCCGGCAGCGGGCGTCCGGCGAAGAAGGTCACCGCCGCCTGCAGGTCGTCGGGCGCCAGCGCCCGCAGATACCCCGCCAGCGCGTCGCGTTTGCGCAGCTTGGAGGTGGTGGAAGCGACCTCATCGGCGACGCGGGCGAACTCGGCGAAGGGTGCGGAGCGGACCATCCTCCGCCGAGTCTACCGGCGTGTAGGATCGGCCTCATGCACACCGCCGGCGTCCTGGGTATCGACCCGCCTGGCCTGAGCACGGCCGAGGCGGAGGAGATCGTCCGGACCACCTTCGGCATCGCCGGCATCGCCAGTCCGCTGGTCAGCGAGCGCGACCAGAACTTCCGCATCACCGATACCGCCGATCCGGCCGGGCCGGGCTGGGTGCTGAAGATTTCCAACGCCGGCGAGGAGCCGGGTGTGATCGAGATGGAAGTCGCGGCGGTGGAGCACGTGGCGCGCATCGACCCGTCGCTTCCTGTCCCGGTGGCGCTGCCCACGCGCGACGGTGGGCCGATCGGCCTGGTCAGCGGCACCGACGGCGCCACACATCGGGTTCGCCTGCTGCCGGCGCTTCCCGGGCGAAACGCGGACTCGACCGAGCTCGGTGATCGGTCGATCGAGGGGATCGGCGTGACGGTGGCGCGCCTGGGTCGATCACTGCGCGGCTTCTTCCATCCCGCCGCCGGGCGCACCATCTGGTGGGATCTCAAGCACATCCCCGCCATGCGGGAGCATCACGCGCTGGTCGATGATCCGGTTCGGCACGCGCTCCTGGCCCGAGCCCTTGCGCGCTACGACGAGCGGGTCCTGCCGGTGTACGCGACGTTGCGTGCCCAGGTCATCCACGACGACGCCACGCTCGACAACCTTCTCCTCGACGAATCGGGGCATGTCACCGGGATCATCGATTTCGGCGACATGGCGCACACCGCCCTGGTAGCCGACATCTCCGCCACGCTCCAGTCGCTGCTGCGCGATCGAGACGACATCTTCGAGGTCTCCTCGACCTTCCTGCGCGCGTACGTTTCGGTGACGCCCCTGGAGCAGATCGAGGCGGATCTGCTGAGCGACCTGCTCGCCGCACGCATGGCGCAGACGATCCTCATCTCCGTGTGGCGGACGCGGCAGTACCCCGAAAACGCCTACATCACCGGCTGGACCGATCCAGCCTGGCGGCTGCTCGAACAGCTGGAGGCGGTCGGCTTTGACCAGGCAGGGCGGCGGCTCGCGGAAGCAGCGCGTCCTGGCGTACCGTTCGTTCCGGGATGGTCAGCCGCCGGCACGGCGGAGCTGATCGAGCGCCGGGGCCGCGTCCTGGGCAGCGCCCTCTCGCCGCTCACCTACCGCCGGCCGCTGCACCTGGTCCGCGGCGAGCGAAGCTGGCTGTTCGACACCGATGGCCGCGGCTACCTCGACGCCTACAACAACGTGCCGGTGGTGGGCCATTCGCACCCGCGGGTGGTCGAGGCGATCGCCCGCCAGGCGGCCACGCTGAACACCAACACCCGCTACCTGCACGAGGCGGCCATCGAGCTGGCCGAGCGCCTGGTGGCCAGCATGCCCCCGGGCCTCGACACGGTCATGTTCGTGAACTCGGGAAGCGAGGCGACCGACCTCGCCTGGCGGCTGGCGACGATCGTGAGCGGCGCGACCGGCGGCGTCGTCAGTGACTGGGCCTACCACGGCGTCAGCGCCGCAATCGCCGATCTCTCCCCGTCGGAGTGGCCGCGCGGCGAGCGACCGGCGCACGTCGAGACGATCCCGCCACCCGATGCCTACCGCGGCACCTACCGCGGGCTCCCCGACCCCGGTGAGCGGGCAGCGGCCGAGCTCGATCTGGCGGCTGCCCGGCTGGCGGAGCGTGGCCACGAGCCCGCCGCGCTCTACCTCGACTCGCTCTTCACCTCGGACGGCATCTTCGCCCCGGGTTCCGCGCACCTGGCGCCGATGCTGGCCCGCGCTCGCGCAGCCGGAGCGCTGCTGGTGGCGGACGAGGTGCAGGCGGGTCACGGGCGTGGCGGCGATGGGATGTGGAGCTTCTCCGCCTGGGGCGTCACCCCCGACATCGTCACCCTGGGAAAGCCGATGGGCAACGGCCACCCGATCGCCGCGGTCATCACCCGGGCCGAGATCGTCGACCGGTTTGCCGCCGAGACGGAGTTCTTCAGCACCTTCGGCGGAAACCCGGTGGCGTGCGCCGCGGGGCTGGCGGTGCTCGACGTGTTGAGGGACGAGCACCTGCTGGAGAGCTCGCGCGAGGTCGGAGAGCGGCTGCGGGCCGCGCTGACCGATCTCGCCGGGCGCCACCCCGCGATCGGCGATATCCGCGGGCGCGGCCTGATGACCGGCGTTGAACTGGTGACCGATCCGGCCACACGCGAGCCGGCCGGGGAACTGGCGACGCAGGTCCGCGATGAGATGCGCGAGCACGGCGTCCTTATCGGCGCAACAGGCCGCCTGGGGAACGTGCTGAAGATCCGGCCGCCGCTATGCGTCACGCCCCAAGAGGCCGACCTGATCGTGGAGACCCTCGACCGGGTCCTGACGGCGGTCGGGGGATGACCCGAGCCTTGACGGGCCCCATCGGTCCATGCACGCTTGCGCCATGTTCAAGTGGCAGAGGCCGGTGACCGATCCGGAGACCGCCAAGCGCATCCCGCCGGGCCAGGTGCTCACCGAGAAGTTCCCGGTACTCCATTTCGGGCGCGTCCCGGACTACCCCGACCTGTCGCGGTGGGACCTCCGCGTCTTCGGCGACGTCGAGACGCCCTTCACCCTGAATTGGACCGAGTTCCGGCAGTTGCCGGTCAGCGAGACGACGCTCGACATCCACTGCGTGACCCGCTGGTCGAAGCTCGACACGACCTGGCAGGGGGTGGCGATGAGCCATATCGCCGAGGTGGCGCAACCGCGTCCCGGCGTGCGCTTCGTCATCTTCCACGCCGAGTACGGCTTCACCAGCAACGTCCCCCTTGAAGTCGCGCTTGATCCGGCCGCACTGCTCGCCTGGAATTTCGACGGGAAACCCCTCGAGGCAGATCACGGATACCCGCTGCGCGCGATCGTGCCCGGCCGGTACTTCTGGAAGAGTGCCAAGTGGCTGCGTGGTGTTGAGTTCAGCAGCGAGGATCGGCCAGGCTTCTGGGAGCGCAACGGCTACTCCAACTCGGCCGACCCGTGGCGCGAAGAGCGCTACTCGGACTTCTAGATGCATCCGTTCGCCCGGAACGTGGTCATCGGCGTGGTCGCACTGCTGATCGCGGCCGCCCTGTCGGCCCTG
This sequence comes from Chloroflexota bacterium, assembly GCA_040882375.1. Lineage (GTDB taxonomy): Bacteria > Chloroflexota > Limnocylindria > QHBO01 > QHBO01 > CF-167. The sequence continues at coordinate 371 of JBBEBK010000084.1, read as the reverse complement.
GCGTTCGCCGGCGACGACTCCGGGCTGTCGGTGCTGGCGATGCTGGGAAGTTCGCTGATCGCCGCCGGGGTCGGCCTCTTCCTCTTCGCGCAGGGGTGGATCTGGTCGCAGCGGGCCTATCGCAGCCGGGGCGCCGGCATGGCGCTCGCGATCGCGGTGGGCGGCGGCGTGATGATCCTGCTGGCCGCCGTGGCGCTGGCCGGGGCGGCAGTCCTGGTCATCCTCTTCTACCTGTAGCCCGTCGCGCGGTCGCGACCGCGACGGTCGCCGGGGCGGCACCTTGCTAGGATGCGGCGGTCAGACAGTGCGGTCTGCTCGCGCCCCCATCGTCTAGAGGCCTAGGACGCCACCCTTTCAAGGTGGAGATCACC
>JBBEBK010000083.1:0-25145 GCA_040882375.1 Chloroflexota bacterium | reverse complement strand
GAAGACCAGCGCGGCAGGTGGGCTGTAGGTGGTGGCGCCGGGCGGTGTGGCCGGGCCGGGGGGCGCCAGAGGAGTCCCGATGCCGCCCTCGGGCGTGGCAAACGGATTCCCGGCAAAGGCGAAGAGGTAGTCCAGGCTCCCGCCGCCCCAGCGCGATGTTCGCTGAATCCAGACCTGCGCGTTCGACAGGTCAGGGTGCGCGAAGTGGCGCTGCGCCGCCTCGTCATAGCCGTTCTTCATGCGCGTGATGTCGGTCCAGGTCAGCGACGGGTTCTGAAGGATGTCGGTGACCAGGTCTGCGGTCCCGAGATCGCTGGCGTAGTAGGCCGATGCGCCGGCGGCCAGCGCCGGGTAGGAGTAGTTGCGCACGCGCTCGTAGGCGACCGACTCGGTGGCCGGCGTGTCCCACGACTCGCTGGCACCGGGCGCGTAGCAGGCGTTGCCGTAGATCATCACCCAGTTCGGGGCGGGGCTGATGCCGTCGGTATTGGTGCTACCGCCGCAGTAGCTCCACTGCGCGGCGCCGTCGGAGCTGGTCAGCGTGCCGAGGATGGCCTTCTCGCCGCAGTAGACCATGGTGGTGGACCAGTTGTCGCCGTCTCCGACACCCGCGGTCCGGTTCAGACCCCAGCCGTTCACACGATCGCGATTCTCGGTGGTGCTGTACGGGCTCGGATAGCCGTTGCCGTGGCCCATGTAGATGACGATGTTGGCGCCGGCCACCGCCGCCCTCACGTTGGCCCAGGTGGCGTTCGGCGAATAGACCTTGACGACGGTGGCCCCTGCCGCCTCTGCGGCGGCCGCGGTCCGATCGGCGTCCTGGCGGTAGGAATCGGTCCCGGTCCCGACCGGACCGACAATGATGACCACCTTCTGCGGCGTTACCACGGCCGCAGCAGGGACTGCGGAGAACGCCGACGCAGTCAGCATCAGGGCGGCGATGGCGGCGACGCGGAAGCGGTACGGCAACGGTTCGTCCTCTTGGCGAGCGCTGCCGGTGCGCGGGTGCGCCGGGGCAGCAGTGCTCCAGCCCGAACCGTACGGGTGGTGGGGTCGAATGCCCATGCCTCGATGGTCAGAATCGGTCGCGACGATGGGGCCATGTGCGCGCAGGCAACCCCCCTGGTGCCCACCGGCGCACGCTCGGCCGCGGGCGCGACCTATTCCTGCGTGAAGGCCAGGATCACCAGCAGCCGGTCGGTCTGCTCGAAGTCGAGAGCGGGGCGCAGGAAGGCGGTCTCGGTGAGCGCGTTCGCATCCTGTTGCAGCGCAACCACCGTGCCGATCAGCAGGCCCCGTGGATACGGGCTCCGCGCCGTAGCGGGACCGTCCTCGCTCAGCACCAGGCCGGCGGTGATGATCGTGTCGCCGACAGCGAGCGTGTCGGTGACGCGCACCTGCACCATGATCAGCTGACCGCCCAGTTGGCCCTCGACGAGACCGAGGGCGCGGGTCTGCTGATCCAGCGCGACCACCCGGGAGCGCGTGTCCACCACCAGGCGCACCGTGGCGGTGTCGCGCGCGACGGCCACCACGGTCCCCGCCAGCGCTCCCCGCCCCAGAGCCGATCCGACGACCGGCATGCCGACGGCGAGCCCGTCATCGGTGCCGGCGTCGATCCCGACCTCCCAGGTGAAGTTGCTCGGGTCGCGACCGGTGATGCGCACCGGGAGCAGGTCCATCTCCAGCGAGGTGGTCAGCCCGAGCAGGCCACGCAGCTCGGCATTCTCCACGGCCGCCTCGCGCAGCTCGGCGATCCGCTGCTCGGCGCCGGCCAGCTCGCTCCGTAGCCGGTCGTTCTCCGTCCGCAGCCGGTCGATCTCGCCAACCGCGGCGAACAGGTCGGCGACCCCCTCGGTGGCGCCCGCGAGAACGCTGCGCACCGGATCGAGCGCGCGCGCAGCAGCGCCCTGGAGCGCGATGGCCGGCTCGGTGCGCGAGGTCAGGAGCAGCAGCAGCGAGACCACCGTGAACGAGGCGAACCAGAGTCCACTCCGAGGGCGCCGATGCGGGCTGCCGCTCATGCTTGCTCCACCGATGGCGACCCGTTCGGTCAGCGCGGCGCGCGGCTGAACTGCTCGCTGACCATCACACGTTCGAGGGTGTCGAGCTCCTCCAGCACGCGCCCGGTGCCGCGCACCACGCAGGTGAGCGGATCGTCGGCGATGTGCACGGGCATCTGTGTCGCCTCGGCGACCCGCTTGTCGAGGCCGATCAGCAGCGCGCCGCCGCCGGCGAGGACGATCCCCTGGTCCATGATGTCGGCCACGAGCTCGGGCGGCGTCTCCTCGATCGTCTCCTTGATCGCATCGATGATCTGCATCACCGAGGGCTCCAGCGCCTCGCGGATCTGCGCGCTGCTCACCTCGACGCTGCGGGGGAGGCCGGTCAGCAGGTCGCGGCCGCGGAACGTCACGGTCCGCTCGTCGGGCGTCGGGTAGGCAGACCCGACGGCGATCTTGATCTCCTCGGCGGTGCGCTCGCCCATGAGCAGGTTGTACTCGCGCCGAGCGAAGCCCACGATATCCACGTCCATCTCATCGCCCCCGATGCGGATCGACCGGCTGACAACGATCCCGCCGAGACTGATCACGGCCACCTCGGTGGTGCCGCCGCCGATGTCGACGATGAGCGACCCGGTCGGTTCGCTGACCGGCAGGCCGGCGCCGATGGCGGCGGCCATCGGCTCCTCTATCAGGCGCGCCCATCGGGCTCCGGCGTTGATGGTGGCGTCGCGGACGGCGCGCTTCTCGACCTCGGTCACGCCCGACGGGATCCCGACCAGCACGCGCGGTCGCGGAATCCGGGCGTATCGGTCATGGACCTTCTGGATGAAGTAGCGAATCATCTGCTCGGTGACATCGAAGTCGCTGATCACGCCGTCACGGAGGGGCCGGATGGCCACGATGTTCGCCGGGGTGCGCCCGACCATGCGCTTGGCCTCCGCGCCGATGGCGAGCACGCGCTTGGTGCGGGTGTCCATGGCGACCACGCTCGGCTCGCTGATGACGATCCCGCGGTGGCGCACGGTGACAAGCGTGTTGGCCGTGCCGAGATCGATCCCGACGTCGTGCGAGAGGAGTCCGAGCAGACCGTCGAAGATGCCCACGGTGCCTCCGATGGGGTGCCGATGGAGATGGCGATGGATGCGTCGGGCGCGCCTGGACGCTGCGTCAAGGATGACGGATCGGCCCCGCCGGAGCAATGCCGATCTGGCGACGCTGCCCCGCTCGGGTATGGTGTAGGTGATGCCCCCAGCTCAGCGCGACGACCGCAACCCCGCGCCGCCACTGATCGCGAAGGACGACCTGCGGCGCCTGGCCGACGGCACCCACCCGCGCCCGTGGGAGGTGCTGGGAGCGCACCTGCGCACGATCGACGGGGTCGCGGGGGTGGCCTTCAGCGTCTGGGCGCCGAGTGCCCGCACCGTGAGCGTCGCCCAGCCCGACGAGTCCGGTGACGCTCGTCTCCCCATGCTGAGGATCGGCGAGTCGGGGGTCTGGGCCGGATTCGCTCCCGCCATGTCTGCCGGGGACCGCTATGAGTTCGCGGTAACCGGCGCCAACGGCCGCACCCAGTTGCGGGCCGACCCGATGGCCCGCTGGGCGTCGCTTCGCCCCGCGACCGCCTCGCGTGTGGCGGCCCCGGCGGCGCACGACTGGGCCGACGGTGAGTGGATGCGCGCGCGAGGCGCGCGTGACCCCCATCGGTCACCGATGCGGGTGTACGAGGTCCACCTCGGCTCGTGGCGTCGCCGGCCAGACGGCGGCTGGCTCTCGTACGCGGGGATCGGTCCTCAGCTGGCCGAGCACTGCCGGCGCCTGGGCTTCACCCACGTGGAGCTGCTGCCGATCGCCGAGCACCCGTTCGACGGTTCGTGGGGCTACCAGGTCACCGGCCTCTATGCCCCGACCGCCCGCTTCGGCGCCCCCGACGACCTGCGGTCGATGGTCGATCTCCTCCACCGGGCCGGGATCGGCGTCATCCTCGACTGGGTACCGGCCCACTTCCCCAAAGATGCCTACGCGCTGGCGCTCTTCGACGGGAAACCGCTCTACGAGCATGCCGACCCGATGCGGGGTGAGCACCCCGACTGGGGGACCCTGGTCTTCGATTACGGGCGGCCGCCGGTCCGCAACTTCCTCGTGGCAAACGCCCTCTACTGGCTCACCGAGTTCCACTTCGATGGCCTCCGCGTCGATGCGGTGGCCTCGATGCTGTACCTCGACTACTCCCGTCGGCCCGGCCAGTGGCGGCCGAACGTCCACGGCGGCAAGGAGAACCTGGAGGCGCTCCATTTCCTGCGCGAGCTGAACGATCGGGTGCATCGGACCGTCCCCGGCGCGGTCACCATGGCCGAGGAGTCGACCGCCTTCCCCGGAGTGACCCGCGCCACGGCAGAGGGAGGTCTCGGCTTCGACCTGAAGTGGGACATGGGCTGGATGCACGACACGCTCGACTACTTCAAGCGCGCCGCCGCTGCGCGCGGCAAGCATCGACAGCGCGTCACATTCCGCGGCCTCTACGTGACGACCGAGAGGTGGCTCCTGCCGCTCTCCCATGACGAAGTGGTCCACATCAAGGGGTCACTGCTCGGCAAGATGCCGGGCGACGAGGTGCAGCGCTTCGCGAGCCTTCGCTCGCTCCTGGCCAACCAGCTCGGGCAGCCCGGCAAGAAGCTCCTCTTCATGGGAGCTGAGCTGGCGCCCGCCGGCGAGTGGGATCACGACAGCGAGCTGCCCTGGGCGGCGGCCCGCGACGACCCACGGAGGGTCGGCCTGGCCCGATGCGTGGCCGACATGGGCGCCCTGTATCGCGACCACCCCGCGCTGTGGCAGGGTGACGAGGACCTTTCAGGTTTCAGCTGGATCGATATCGGCGAGCAGGACGGGACGACCTTCGCCTGGCTCCGCCGCGGTGCGACACCCGATGGCGGAATCGACCACGTGGTGGTCGTGCAGAACCTCGGGCCGACGTCCCGCCGCGGCTACCGGCTGGGGCTGCCGGTTGCCGGCACCTGGCGTGTCGCCCTCGATACCGATGCGCGGCGCTACGGAGGATCGACCGCCGGCCGGCGGCGCCGCGTTCATGCCGTTGCCGAACCGTGCGGCGGCATGCCGGCTTCGGCGGCGATCACCCTGCCGGCACTCGGAACGATCTTCGTCAGCCCCGAGACCGGCTAGCCGCCCGAACGCTCGGACGCCATCGTGGCGGCGAGGCGCGCCACGAACGGGTCGGTCTCGAGCTCCTCGATCGGACATGGGAGGCCGATCGACCAGTTCTGGCGCTGCGGCGCCACCGTCCCGGGCAGATTGACGCGCTCCTCGACGGCGAGCGCGTCCTCCAGCGTAACGCCGATCACCGCCGAGGGGCTGGCGGAGAGCGCCGCGTGCGCCGCCAGGATCACGTCACGGGCATCGGCCTCGGGGGGCTGACCGGCTACCACCTGCAGGCGGTCCCGGAGCGTGGCCATGCCGGCAACGTCGGGGGTGACACCGGCACGCTGCTGGTCGGTGAGGTCCGAGCCGCTCCACAGGCCTGCCACCGTCGGCAGATCGTGAGTCGTAATGAGCGCTTGGGCAGACCACGGGTACTCCGACGGCGGGACGTCCTCGAAATAGACCAGCCGCATCGACAGGATGCGCCGATCGGCCAGTGTCTGGCGCACGCCCGGCTCGATCGTTCCCAGGTCCTCGCCCACCACCCACGCCCCGGCGCGCTCGCTCTCCAGCGCGAGCACAGCGAGCAGTTCGGCCGACGGGAAGCGCACGTAGGCACCCTCCCCCGACGATCGCCCGGCCGGGACCCACCAGCCTCGAAAGAGTCCCGCAACATGGTCGATCCGCAGTCCGCCCGCGTGCCGAAGTGACACGCGCAGGGTGTCGATGAAGGGTCGGTACCGCGCCGCGCGGAGGCGGTGCGGGACAAATGGCGGCAGGCCCCAATCCTGGCCGTCGAGCGCGAGGAGATCCGGCGGCGCACCCATGCTGGCACCCTGCGCCAGCTGTCCCTGCCACGACCAGGCGTCAAAACCGCCCGGATCAAAGCCGATCGGCAGGTCGTGGACCAGGCGAGGCCCCTGGCTCCCCGCCGCCCGAAGCTGCTCATCGAGGAGCCACTGCACCCACTCATGGAAGGCGAGTCGGCCGGCCGCAGCGGCCGCCTCCTGCGCCACGGCTGGCGAGCCCGGATGTCGCAGGTCGTCCGGCCAACGGCGCCAGTCGCCGCCGAGGCGCTCAGCGATGACGGAGTAGGTCGCCCACTGGCGCAGTGACGCACCCAGCTCGTCGCGGAGAGCGGCAACACCCTGCTCCACGGCGGGCCGGCTGCCGGCGCCCGATGCCCAGATCTGCTCCAGTGCTCGCTGTTTCAGTGGCAGGACCCGGACGCGGTCGACGACTCGCTCCGCGTTCAGCGCCTCGCCCGCTCTCGCCAGCGGCTCGAGCTGGTCGGCGATCGCGTCCGCCCCGGGGATGGAATCGATGGCCAGGTGGAGCGGGTTGCGAAAGCGCCGGGTACCGGGGTAATACGGGCTCGCCTCCGGGTCCGGACCAGGAGCCGGCGCACCGAGCGGGCTGACCTGCAGCAGGCCGGCACCAAGGCGCGACGACCAGCTGGCCAGCGTGCGCAGATCGTCCAGATCGCCGATCCCCCAGCTCCGCCTCGAGCGAGCCGTGGCAAGTTGCACCGACCAGCCCCACGTCCGCAGGTCGGCCGGCAGGTAACACTGGGACGGCGCGCACAGCAGGAGCTGCTCACCGGCATCGGTGCGCAGCTCGTGGTAGCCGTGTGGCAGATCCCGCGGCAGGCTGGCCGTCGTGCCCAGATCGGTGCCGTCCTCGAGCGTCAGATGTCCGGGTCCGGGGAGTCGGTCGCCGGCGCTCACCAGGCGAACCGGGTCAATCGCCGATGGCGGCGCGGCGACGGGATCACCAAGCATCGCTTCGGCGAGCGCCGCGCGCGATTCGGCCGAGACGGTGCGGGACCGGCCCCACGCGTCGGTCCAGGTCGGTTCGATCGGGCCTGCGCGCTCGCTCATCTGGACCGGGCTCGACGGCCCGGCGCGCCGAGGCGACGGATGGTGAAGACGCGGTACGGCAGCCGGCGCGGGTCGAGTTCGACCGCCACATCTGCGCCGCGCAGCCGACGCGACCGCCCGGTCAGCAGATCGACCATCAGGTACGGCTCGTCCCAGCCGATGCCGATCGCCGGCAGGTCCGGGTGCAGGATCGCTCGGTCGGGCGTGGACGGGTCGCAGTTCACGGCCACGTAGACCGGGTCGCGCCAGTGCCGAGGCTGTCCGCTCAGTGGGTCGATCGCTCCGTCGGGCAGCGCCTTGCGGTAGAAGAGGGTCTGCTCACCGGTGACGTCCTGGAACTGCAGGTTGTCGTAGAGGCCCAGCGCCGACCACTCGCGCCGCGCGCGATTCAGCCCGGTGATGAGCGACTTGATGTTCGGTCGAGCGTCCCAGTCGCGCGCGCGGATCTCGTACTTCTCCGAGTGCGCGTACTCCTCGCGGCCGGGCAGCCGACCCTGCTCGCACAGCTCGAAGCCCGAGTAGATGCCCCAGCTCGGCAAGAGCGTGGCGGCCAGCACCGAGCGGGTTTCGAAGGCGGGTCTGCCGTGGTCGAGATGGTGCGGGTTGATGTCCGGGGTGTTCGGCCACAGGTTGCCGCGGAAGTACTCGCGCATCTCGCCCGCGGTCAGCTCGGTGAGGTACGCGCGCAGCTCGTCGCGGCTGTCGCGCCAGGCGAAGTAGGTGTAGCTCTGCGTGAAGCCGGCCTTGGCCAGCGCCCGCATCATCTTGGGCGCGGTGAAGGCCTCGGCAAGAAAGATCACGTCGGGGTGCGCGCGTTGCACCTCGCCGATCAGCCAGCGCCAGAAGGCGACCGGCTTTGTATGAGGGTTGTCGACCCGGAAGATCCTCACTCCCCGCTCGATCCAGGTCTGGACCACCTTCAGCCAGGCATGCCAGAGCGCCTGGCGAGCGCCCGGATCGGTCCCGGCAAAGTCGAACGGGTAGATGTCCTGGTACCGCTTCGGTGGGTTCTCGGCGTAACGGATCGTCCCGTCGGGCAGGTGGCGGAACCACTCGGGATGCTCACGGACCCACGGGTGGTCCGGCGAGGCTTGCAGGGCCAGGTCGAGGGCGACCTCCATGCCGTGCCCTTCCACCGCGGCGCGGAAGTGTTCGAACGCGGCGATGCCCCCAAGCTCGGGCGCCACTGCGTCGTGCCCGCCGTCGGCCGAGCCGATCGCCCACGGGGAGCCCGGGTCGCCACGCTCCGCCCGCACCTCGTTGTTGCGCCCTTTGCGGTTCGCTCGGCCGATCGGGTGAATCGGCGGCAGGTACACGACATCGAAACCCATCGCGGCGATGTCGGGCAGGCGCCACTCGGCGTCACGCAGCGTGGTGGCCACCGGATGGGCAGGGTCGCCACCCTGCGACCGCGGAAAGAGCTCGTACCAGGCCGAGAAGCGGCCGCGCTCGCGGTCCACCACGAGCGGCAACTCGCGGTCGTATCGCGTGGCGGCGGTTCGATCGGGGTGCCGACGTGCGGCGACCACCACCTCGAGCGCCGAGAGTGCGGCGGCACGGGTTGCGTCAGTCCGCGCCCGGTCCGACCGCGCGAGAGCCGCGCGCAGCGTCGTTCCGTCCACTCGACCCGCTCGAGTCACCTCGGCACGCTCGGCGGCGGCGGCGACCAGGAGTCGACCCTCGGCAACCTCGGCCGAGATGGAAACACCGGCCGCGAGCTTCTTGGCCACGACCACCTCCCATGAGCCGATCGCGTCGCGCCAGGCCTCGATGGAGTATCGATGCACGGCGTTGCGGGCCAGCGGCAGCGAACCGCTCCAGCGGTCGTTGTCGATCAGGCGCATCGGCGTCTCGGTCCAGCCGGTCTCGTCCTCGGCCCGGACCAGGAGGGCCGCGTCGAGCAGGTCATGGCCGTCGGCGAAGATGTCGGCCGTCACGCGCAGGGTGTCGCCGACCACGCGCTTCACCGCGTGACGCCCACCGTCGATCTGAGGCTCGACCCGCTCGATGACGATGCTGCGTCGCGTGCCGACCTCGTCGGACGCGGGTTCAAACTGCTGCTCGCGCAGCGCCGCGGCGGCGGCGCGCCTGGTGGTCGTTCGCGTGGTCGTCATCGGTCTGGGCACAACCGTAGCGCATCGGGTCGGGGTCGCGTGGTTGACTGAGCAGCGAACCGATCCGCCGGCTCGCGGGTACTCTTTTGTCAGATGCGAACTCTTCGCGCTGCTGCCCGGGGGTCTGCCCTGACCGCGATCCTCGCCGCCCTCCTGGTCGGGTGCACCGCCGCGCCGTCCGTCGAACCGAGCGCCGGCGGCAGCGCTTCCACCTCGGACGAGCCGAGCGCCTCGATCCCCGGCTCCACCAACCCGCCGCTGCCGACCGGGCCGGATCGCCTCCGCCTCGAGCGGGTGGTCGAGGGTCTCGCAGACCCGATCAATATCGCCCACGCCGCCGACGGCAGCGGGCGCCTGTTCATCAACGAGCAGGCCGGCGTTGTCCGTGTGGTCGAGCCCGATGGCACGTTGCGAGCGGAGCCGTTCGTGGACCTGGCCGGTCGCGTCCGGGGTGGCGGGGAACAGGGCCTGCTGGGGCTCGCCTTCCACCCGGACTTCGAGGTCAACCGACGCCTGTTCGTCCACTACAGCCGCCTCGCCGATGGCGCGACCGTCCTGTCGGAGCTGACCGCGGCCACCGATGGCGAGTCCGCCGATCCTGACAGCGAGCGAGCGCTGCTGGTCGTGGAGCAGCCCTACGGCAACCACAACGGCGGACAGCTGGCCTTCGGTCCGGACGGCTACCTCTACCTTGGCCTCGGTGACGGCGGTTCGGGGGGCGACCCGCACGGCAACGGCCAGAATCGGCAGACGGTGTTGGGCAAGATCCTCCGCCTGGACGTGGATGCCAATCCGACGGGAGGCAAACCGTACGCCATCCCACCGAACAACCCGTTCGCGGACGGGGGGATCGCACCGGGCCAGGGGCTCGCCGAGATCTGGGCTTACGGCCTGCGCAACCCGTGGCGCTTCAGCTTCGACCGAACCTATGGCGATCTCTACATCGGCGACGTCGGCCAGGGCGCCTGGGAGGAGGTCGACCGCCAGCCAGGCGACTCGCTCGGCGGAGAGAACTACGGCTGGAACGTCATGGAGGGACGTCACTGCTTGGCTGCCGGCTGCGACCAGGCGGGGCTCGTCAAGCCGGTCGCCGAGTACGACCACTCCCTCGGCTGCTCGATCACCGGCGGCTATGTCTACCGCGGCTCGCTCCAGCCGGACCTGGTGGGGATCTACGTCTTCGGTGATGTCTGCTCGGGGCGCCTTTTCACGTTGCAGGTCGACGAGGGCACGATCACCCCCAAGGAGGTGCTGCGCCGACCGCTCCAGATCTCGTCCTTCGGCGAGGACGAGGCCGGCGAGATCTACCTTGTCGACCTCGACGGCGGCCTGTACCGGGTGGTCGTGGACAACTGACCGACGCCCGCACTCACAAGGCACCCAGCGCACGCAGGCTGACCCAGCGCCCATGACCGATCACGAGATGATCGAGCAGCTCGATGTCGAGCAGGCGCCCCGCCGCGGCCAGCTCAGCGGTGATGCGCAGGTCCTCGGGCGAGGGCGACGGGTCGCCCGACGGATGGTTATGGGCGACCACCAGTCCCGCCGCCTGGCGCCGCACCGCGTCACGGAAGACCTCCCCCACCCGCACCGATGAGCCCGCCAGGTTGCCGCCGTAGACGGTGACCATGGCGATCACCGCGTTCTTGGTGTTGAGGAGCAGCACGCGCAGCTCCTCGCGCTCCAGGTGGCCCATCAGCGGGATGAGGCGTTCGGCGAGATCCGCCGGCGTGCGGACCTGCCAGCGCCCGTCCGGCCACGCGCCGGCCGCCCGGCGCCCGAGCTCAATCGCCGCTAGGAGGGCCGCGGCCCGGCGTCGGCCGAGCGGAGCGAGATCCGACAGGTCGGCGGTGGCCAGGCCCGCCAGCCCACCGCACTCGGCCAGCAGCGTCCGAGCCGAGGCAACCCCGTCAGCGCCTCCGAGCACGAGGGAGATCAGCTGCTCGTCGGCGAGCGTGGCCGGTCCGCTCCGCACCAGCGCCTCAAGCGCGGCGCCGGCAATGGAGGCACGCGGCGGCAGCGACACCGGCCGGGGCAACGGGCGAACAGCGGCGGACACGATCGGAGGCTAGCGGTGATCCGTGACGCCGCTCTTATCGGACCCTTATCGGTCAGGTGGGGAGATTCAGGATCCCCTGGCGCACCAGCAGGGTCAGCACCACCGAGATGGCGTTGAAGCCCGCGTGCATGGCCATCGCCGCGGGAAGGCTGCCGGTGCGCCGGTACACGAGCGCCAGGGCAATTCCCAGCGCGAAGATCGGAACGAGGGCGAAGACGCTGCCGTGGATCAGCGCGAAGAGCACCGCAGATCCGTAGAGCGCGAAGCGCGGACCGCGCTCCCGGATCCAGGCGTTGTAGGCGACGCCACGGAAGAAGAGCTCCTCTGCAATCGGGGCGACCACCACGAACGCCACCAGCACCACGGTCGGGTCGCCACGCTCGACCACCGCCTCGGCGATGGCGACCCTGGACCAGGCCGATCCCCTCCAGCAGGGCGGTCCACAGGTAGGCCAGCAGCGTCGCACCGATCCACGCCGGCACCGCCGCGAGCAGCCCGATGCCCAGCGAACGCGCCAGCCCGAATTCCGGCAGGAGCCGGACCCCGACCAGCGCCCGCGGCGCCACGACCAGCAGGCCGACGATTGCCAGCAGGCTGAACTGGGTGGAGGTGAGCAGCAGCAGCGTGCCACCGACGGACAGCTCGCCGCCGTTGAGCAGGGCGACCGCCGTGGTCCCAGCCCCCAGCGAGACGACCGCGGCCAGGATCACCGCCAGCAGGAGCAGCACCCCGATCGCCGGGCCGCGATAGCGGTCTGCGGGAAGCGCCCCGCGCACCACCAGCGCTCGGATGGCGTTCGTCACCAGGCCGACGATCAGCAGGAGGCCACCGAGTGCCAGCAGGAGCAGGGACCCGATCACGCGCTCCACGGCCGACGTGGTCGGCTCCAGCGTCAGGATGCCGGGCGTCGACACGATCACCGCGGTCGGCAGTAGCAGGCCGAGCACGATCATCGCGATCGAGACAACCTGGACGCCACGATGCCGGGTCAACAGCGCCTCGTCGGCGGGTGCAGGCGCCTCCTCGGGCGTCCCGATCAGCCGGGGATCATCCACCGGCGGACCTGTCTCAGGGGTTTGACGCGGGACGGAGGCCGGGCTCGGGGCTCATCTCCTGGCGCTCGGGCGCGGCAGCCGCACCGGTCCGCTCGGCGGCCCTGACCGGAGGCCGCGAGAACTCGTGGCCGCAGTAGGCGCACAGCGACCATTCCGGATCCGCGAGCCGGTTGCAGGACGGACAGACGCGGTGCAGCCGGGTGCGGCAGTTGGGGCAGACCAGCCAGTCGGCGTGGACACGATCACGGCAGACCGGGCAGAGCTCGTTCTTCTCCACCTCGGCGAGCAGCGACTCCTCCGCCAGCGATCGCTCGTACACCTCGGCGAGCGTCTCGCGCGGCCGGACGATCAGGTACAGCACCACGGCGAAGAGGAAGAGCAGGGGGGTGAAAAAGACGATCAGCGCCGAGGCAAAGTAGGGGAGGATCGGATTCTCGCCGCGGGCCTGCATGTCGCGGAAGGCCCAGTAGGCGGTCCCCAGCCAGAGCATGACCACGTAGATGACGATCAGCGTCCCGGCGGTCTGCACGAGCGGGTTGGTGATGAAATCGTTCCAGATCTTTCCCGGATCCGGCAGGCCATCTGGCATGAAACGGTGCCCCTCGCTTGGTGCGCGCGAACGGCTTTACGCTCGCGATGCGGCGGTCATGCTAGCAGATAGGTGCGCGAGCACCTCCACCAGGCACCGATGCTCCACGGCCAGGACGCGCTCCGCCAGGCTCTCCGGGGTGTCGCCGCCGAGCACGGCAAGGCGGGTCTGCGCGACGATCGGTCCGGCGTCGAGCTCCGGCGTGACCTCGTGGATGGTGACGCCCGTCTCGGCGTCCCCGGCGGCCACGACCGATGCGTGCACCGCCAGCCCCATCATCCCCGGTCCGCCATGCCTCGGCAGCAGCGACGGATGGATGTTGATCGTTCGCCCGCCGAACCCCGCGAAATACGCCGGGCGGAGCAGCTGGTCGTAGCCGGCCAGCAGGGCGAGGTCGGCGCCTGCCTCGGTCACGGCTCGGCCGATGGCGGCGTCGCGTGCGCCCGCATCGGGGAACTCCACGCGAGGCAGCACGCGGGTTGGCACCCCGTGCCTGGCCGCCACCTCGAGCGCCGGCACCCCGGGGCGGTTGCTGACCACGAGGACCGGCTCGACACCGCGCAACCGGCCGTCGGCCACCGCGTCGAGGACTGCCGCCAGGTTGGTGCCCCGCCCCGAGACGAGGATCGCCAGGCGCATCGGGTCAGATGAAGGCGACGCGCGGGGCCCCGGGCAGCGCCGGCACCACCGAGCCAAGCCGGACCGCCTCCGGGAGCGCGCCGAGGGCGGCATCAGTCAGCGCTTCCGGCACGATCGCGGTCATACCGATCCCCATGTTGAAGGTGCGCAGCATCTCGTCATCGGCGATCCCGCCGCGCTGCTGGATCAGGCAGAAGATCGGGTTCACCGTCCACGAACCGGTCTCGACCTCGACCCCCAACTCGGTTGGCAGGGTCCGCGGGATGTTGCCTTCCCAGCCGCCGCCGGTGAGGTGCGCGAGCGCCCCGATGTCGCCACCGGCAGCCCGCAGCGCGCGGCGCAGGATGCGGATCTCGTCGAGGTATGACCGATGGGGCTCGAGCAGCGCCTCGCCTATCGTCCCCGCGAGGCCGGGCGCGGTGAGCTGCCACTCGTCTGGGGGAAGGATCCGCCGGGCCAGCGAGTAGCCGTTGGTGTGCAGGCCAGACGATGGGATGCCGATCAGGGTGTCGCCGGCCCGAACGCTCGACCCGTCGATGAGATCGGCGCGCGCCACCACGCCCACGATGAAACCTGCCAGGTCGTAGTCGTCGACCTGGTAGAGGTCGGGAAGCTCCGCCGTCTCACCGCCGACCAGCGCCACGCCGGCCGCCGCACAGGCATTTGCGATGCCGGCGACGATCTCCTCGACGATCTCGGCACGCAGCCGGCCGACGGCCAGGTAGTCGAGGAAGAAGAGCGGGTCGGCACCCTGCACGGCGATGTCGTTGATGCAGTGGTTCACCAGGTCGACGCCGATGGTGTCGTGGCGTCCAAGGGCGATGGCGACCTTCAGCTTGGTACCGACGCCGTCGGTCGAGGCGACCAGCACCGGGTCGGGGTGCGTCGTCGGGTCGAAGCGGAAGAGGCTGCCGAATCCGCCCACCCCACCGAGGACGGAGGGCGTGGCGGTGGTCGCTGCAGCGCGCGCGATGAGGTCAACGGCGCGCCGCGCTTCGTCGATGTTGACGCCGGCGTCGCGGTAGCTCTTGGTCATGTTGGTCTACCCGCGCTCGAGGGCGAACTTGTCAACGTCGAGCGGGACGTCGATCGGGTAGCGGCCGTCGAAGCAGGCGGTGCAGTGGCGCTCCTTCTCTCCGCCGACCGCCTCGAGCAGCCCGTCCTGCGACAGGTAGCCGAGCGAGTCGGCACCGATGGCGGTACGGATCCCCTCGAGCGACATGTTTGCCGCGATCAGCTCGGCGCGACGGCCGGTGTCGACCCCCATGTAGCACGGGAAACGCATCTGCGGCGAATGGATGCGGAGATGCACCTCCCTGGCGCCGGCTCGGCGCAGCATGGCCACGATCGGGGCGGTCGTGGTGCCGCGCACGATCGAGTCGTCGACCACCACCACCCGCTTGTCAGCGAGCACCTCCGGCAGCGGGTTGAATTTGAGCCGCACCGACGCCTCGCGGGAGGTCTGCGCCGGCTGGATGAACGTTCGTCCGACGTATCGGTTCTTGATCAGCCCCTCGCGGAACGGGAGCCCAGACTGTTCTGCGTAGCCGAGCGCCGCCGGCACCGCGGAGTCGGGCACCGGGATCACCAGGTCGGCCTCCGCCGGATGCTCGATCGCCAGGCGGCGACCCATCCGCAGGCGGGCCTCGTACAGCAGCCGTCCGCCGATGACGCTGTCGGGGCGGGCGAGGTAGACGAACTCGAAGACGCACAGGCGCTCCGACGAGCCGAGTGCCGAGCCGTGGATCGTGGGGCGATGCGAGTGGACCCCGTCGTCGTCGATGGTCAGGATCTCCCCCGCCTCGACGTCCCGGAGAAAGACCGCGCCCATTGCGTCGAGCGCGGAGCTCTCCGAAGCCACCGCCCAGCCGAGCGGACGCCCATCGGGCCCCTGCACCCGTCCGAGGGCCAACGGGCGGAAGCCGATCGGATCGCGCGCCGCGATCAGCGCCCGCTCGGTCAGCATGGTGAACGTGTACGCCCCGGCGGCACGGTGGAATGCGTGCTCCACGCGCTGGGCCCAGCTGCGGCCCGGAGCGTGCGCGATCAGCTTGGTCAGCACCTCGGTGTCGCTCGCGGTGACGAATTCGACACCCTGCTCGGTCAGCCCGTCGCGCAGCCATGGGGCGTTGGTCAGGTTGCCGTTGTGGCCGAGCATCAGCTCGCCCAGCTCGCTGCGGGCATACACCGGCTGGACGTTGGGCAGGCTGTTCGATCCGGTGGTGCTGTAACGGGTATGACCGATGGCAAGGTGCGCAGCGGGCGCCTCCGAGCCTCCGATCTCCGGGTCGTGGCCGAGACGGGCCAGCGTCTCCTCGTCGAAGACCTGGCTGACCAGCCCCATGCGCTTGTGCAGGGTGAGCTGTGTCCCGTTGGAGGCGGCGATGCCGGCCGATTCCTGGCCACGGTGCTGGAGCGCATGGAGGCCGACGTAGGCCATCTGCACCACCGGGGCTCCCGGGGCGAAGACGCCGACCACGCCGCACTCCTCGCGGGGACCGTGCGGCTCGTACATCGGCAACTCGGCAGGGTGCAGCTCGGCCTCGGTCGGCGTTGCGGTGGACGCGAGCCGACGCACGCTAGGTCAGCAACACACGGGGGCGCGGCACCCCCAGATGATACCGGAGCGGTCGCCATGCCCATCGCCGGGTTGCGGGCCACTCCACCCGGACCGGGGTACCACCCGAGTACCCAACCGGACTGCACCAAGCGGAAACTCGACGAAATGGCCGAAGTGCCGCGGCGCACCGCGGACCATCGGGTCATGGCTCGCCCCCCATTCCTCACGCATCGTTGCTGCCTGGACACCTGACCGTCAACGCTGGAGTGTGATGCTGCGACTCGTGCGGGCCCTGGGGTTCGTTGCCCCGCTGGCCATCGTTCTGCTGGCCATGGTCGGCATGGCGGTGATTCCGGCTGCCGGCCCACAGCAGCGCTTCGTCTTCCTCTCCCTGGCGCTCCTCGCCGCCGGAGCAGGGATGACCGCCATGGCCCTCGCCGCGTGGAGCTACTTCGGGTGGCGCCTGAACCGGATCGCCGGGGCGCTCGAGGCGACCTTGCATGCCGATGACCCGGTCTCGCTTCGCGTGGGCGGCGTCCCCGCCGAGCGACGCCTGGCGCGGGCCTTCAACGCGGCGGCCGGGGCCTTCCTGCAGGTCGAGGCGAGCGCCACGCACGACCGGCTGACCGGAGTGGCCAACCGGGAGACGCTGCTCACCACCCTGGGCATGGAGATCGAGCGAGCAACACGCCACCACAAGTGGCTCTCGCTGGCCTTTATCGATATCGACCGCTTCAAGCCGATCAACGACACGTATGGGCACAACGCCGGGGATGCCGTCCTGCGCCAGATCGCCGCGCTGATCGGCGAGAACATCCGCGGCAGCGACCTCTTTGGCCGCTACGGCGGGGAGGAGTTCATGCTCATCCTCCCCGAGACGAACCCCGAGGACGCGACGGTGCTGGCCGAGAAGCTGCGGGCCGCCGTGCAGCAACACCCGCTGGTGATCGCCGGCGGTCAGGTTGTCAGGGTGACGATCAGCACCGGGGTCGCGGGCGAGGTGGGTTCACAGCTGCAGGTTGACCGCCTGATCGACCAGGCCGATGCGGCCATGTACGCGGCCAAGTCGCTCGGACGCAACCGCACCTACATGTACCGCGCAGTCGACGAGGAGGCACCTGTCCGGCGGGCTCCCATTTCGGCGGAGGGCCGAGCGGCCGCCACCGCGATCGGCCGCTGGGCGAGCGACACGGCGACCGAGGCGCTCGCCTCCGTCCTGGCGCCGCAGCCCCACCATCGTGGCCGCCCCTCGGACATGATCGCATCGCTGGCCGCCGGCATCGCCCTGCAGATGGGCCTCCCGAAGGAGGAGATCGAGCGGATCCGCATCGCCAGCCTGCTGCACGACCTGGGCAAGTTGGCGGTGCATTCGGACATCCTCGACAAGCCGACCAGGCTGACCGACGGTGAGTGGCAGTCGATCGGCGAGCACCCGCGCATCGGCCAGGTGATCCTCGAACACGCGACCAGCCTCCGTGACGCGATCCCGGTGGTCCTCCATCACCACGAGCGCTTCAACGGCGGCGGCTACCCACATGGACTCAAGGGCGCCGAGATTCCGATCGGTGCCAGGATCGTGGCTGTCGCCGACGCCTACCACGCCATGATCTACAAGCGACCGTATTCCGCCGCGCGGGCCCACCACGAGGCGCTCGAGGAGCTGCGAACGTACGCAGGGACCCAGTTCGACCCCGATGTCGTTGACATCTTCTGCGCCACCTACGCGGATGCTGTGCCCGCGGACGGGCTCGAACAGGTTCAGAAGCTGCACGAGCGAGCGCGAGGCGGCCTGGCACGAATCAGACCGCGGGTCTTCCCCGCCGATCACGGCCACGAGCATCCCCATGAGCGTCGTGTCTCGGATGGTTCACCCGTGGGCGAGCCGCGTCGCGCGAGACGCCGCGCGACGACGAGCGGTGAGGAGCGTGCCGTTCGCGACGCCGCAGGTTGACGCTCCGCGCCTAGAACGGCCTCGTCCAGGCGTCGGTCATGGCATGCAGGTCAAGGCCAAGGCCAGGACCCGAGCCGCTTATCGTCAGCGCCGCCCCGCCGGCCACCCCCAGTCGCTCGACCGCCACACCTGCCTGGGATGCGGTCTCCGTCAACCGGGCGCCGCGTTCGGCATCCAGCGCCACCAGCACCCTGCCGCCCTGCTCGCCGAAGATGGCGGCGGTCGGCCACACGGCCGCCTCGCCGGCCAGCGTGATCCGCGCCCCGCACCCTGACGCGATCGCCATGCGGGCCAGCGCCACCCCCAGGCCCCCGACCGACAGATCGTGTGCTCCGGCCAGTGTTCCCGTCGCGGCGAGGCGGGCAAGGAGAGAAACCAGGGCGGCGGCGGCGGGGACGTTCAGCGCGGGGCGCCCGCCGTATCGACCCCGACGCCACGCCAGCTCGGAGGCTGCCAGCGCATCGGGACCCCAGCCCGGTTCGCCGAGCAGCCAGATCTCGTGGCCATCGCGCCAGCGCATCGGGATCGCGGTGGAACGTTCCTCGAGCAGGCCTACCATGCCGATCACCGGCGTGGGCAGGATCGGTCCGTCGAGGGTCTCGTTGTAGAGGCTGACGTTGCCCGACACGATCGGGATGCCGAGCGCCCGGCAGGCGTCTCCCATGCCGGCGATCGCCTCGCTGAGCTGCCAGTAGCCGGCGAGCTCCTCCGGCGAGCCGAAGTTCAGACAGTTGGTGATACCGATCGGCGTGGCGCCCACGCAGGCGACATTGAGGGCGCCTTCGACGACCGCCGCCGCCCCTGCCAGCCGCGGATCGAGCGCACCGATCCGGCCCGGCCCGTCGAGCGCCAGCGCGAGGGCCCGGTGCGTGCCCTTGATGCGCAGCAGCGCTGCGTCGCCGGAGCCGGGACCGACGAGGGTGTTGGTGCCGTTCATGTGGTCGTATTGCTGCCAGACCGGCTTCCGGCTGCGTGCGTTTGCGCTGCCGAGCAGCTCGAGCAGTGTGGCGGCCGTGGCCGGCTGTGCGGCCAGGTCATCGAGCCGCTCCTCCCGACGCACCGCCAGGTCGGCGGGCGGCGCGCCCGGACGCACGTATCGCGGGGCGTCGTCGGCCAGGGCGCGCCCCGGTACCTCGCAGACCGGCTCCCCGCGCAGGACGGCGCGCACCACCGGCTCGGCGATCACCCGGCCGATCACCACCGCGTGCAGGTCGTACCGGGCGAAGACGCGCTGCACCTCGGCCTCACGCCCGGTGAGCACCACCAGCAGCATCCGCTCCTGCGACTCGGAGAGGAGCAGTTCGTAGCCGCTCATCTGCGGCTCGCGGGTCGGCACCAGGTCGAGTTCGACCTCCGCCCCACACCCCCCGCGCGCGGAGAGCTCGGCGAGCGCACAGGTCAGTCCCGCCGCGCCCAGGTCCTGCATCGCGACCACTGCGTCCGACGAAGCGAGCTCCAGGCAGGCCTCCATCAGCAGCTTCTCGAGGAACGGATTGCCGACCTGCACCGCCGGGCGCCGCTCTTCGCGGTCCTCGCCGAGTGTCGCCGACGCGAAGCTGGCGCCCTGGATCCCGTCGCGCCCGGTGGTCGAACCCACCAGCAGCAGGGCGTTCCCCGGGCCGGCTGCGCGGGCGAGCGTGATCTCGTCGTGGCGAGCCAGGCCCACGCACATTGCGTTCACCAGCGGGTTGCCGTTGTAGCTGGCGTCGAAGTGGAGCTCGCCGCCGACGTCGGGGATGCCGATGCAGTTGCCGTACCCCGCGATCCCGGCCACCACGCCGCCGAACAGGTGGCGATTCCGGGCAGCCGCTTCGTCATCGGTCCGGCCCGAAGCATCGTCGGCGGGGTCGAGCGGACCGAAGCGCAGCGAGTTCAGCAGGGCGATCGGCCGAGCACCCATGGTGAAGATGTCACGGATGATGCCGCCCACCCCGGTGGCCGCCCCCTGGTACGGCTCCACGGCACTCGGGTGGTTGTGCGACTCGACCTTGAAGACGACCGCCAGGCCATCCCCGATGTCAATGGCGCCGGCATTCTCGCCGGGGCCCACCAGCACGCGCTCACCCTCCGTTGGCAGTCCGGCCAGCAGGGGGCGTGAATGCTTGTACGCACAGTGCTCGGACCACATCGCCCCGAACATGCCGAGCTCGACGGCGTTCGGCTCGCGACCGAGCGCGTCGACCACCCGCCGATACTCGTCGGCCGTCAGCCCGTGCAGCTCGACGGGCGGCGCCATGCTCATCGCGGCGCTCAGGAGGGTGGGCGGTCGGGAGGAGGGATCGGCCGGTCCCGGTCCAGCTCGACCAGCAGCGCGCCACCGGCCACGGCCAGCATGCCGATCAGGAAGGTGGTCTCCCAGCCGCGCGGGTCGAAGCCGGTCCGGTCGAGCGCCATCCCCAGGCCGATGAAGGCCACCCCGAGGACCACCAGCCGTTCGCGCGGCAGATCCGGAAGGCGATCGGGCAGGAAGACCGACGCCGCCAGCCAGAGGAGCGCCACGAAGAGCATCACGCTGAGGGCACGACCGAGCGATGGTGCCAACCCGATCGCCGCCAACAGGCTGCCGCCCCCGATCAGCCAACCCGACAGCATGGTCGGCACGCTGAAGGGCAGATCGCCGCCGCGGTCGGCCGGAGGAGGTGCGGCCGTTGGTTCAGCGGGTGGAGGCGCCGGGGCCTCCGCGGGCGGCTCCGGCTCGGCGGCCGCCTCGGGCTCCCCGGCTGCATCTGCAGCCTCATCGGTCGACGTGCGGGCAGCCGGGATCGGCGCCTCGGGCGGATCAATCGGTTGGCCGCAGACGGGACAGAAGCGCGCGTCGTCGTCCACTCCGGTGCCGCAGTTCGGGCAGTACCGCTCGGACATCGGTCAGGCCTTGGCCAGGCGAGTCAGAGATCCGATGGCGACGATCAGTCCGGAGAGCAGGAAGATCACGCCACCGGGCGACAGGGCGCGCAGGATCTCGATCAGGTTGCCGCCCGGACCCCCGAACAGCTCGACCACGCTGAAGAGGAGGGTCAGGCCCACGCCCCAGGCGAGCGTCACGAACAGGGCAATCCGTTGGGCGGTGCCCGGAGCAGCGCGCCACAGGCCGGCGACCGCCAACCCGACCAGCAGGACGACGAGCACCGGGGCCGGGCCGGCCAGGCCGAAGTAGACCTTGTCGAGGAAGCCGCCCCCGACGGCGGAATAGCCGGACCAGAAGCCGATGCCGTAGCCACCCGGATCACCGAACGAGCGATCCCACAGGGAGCCGCCGCCGAACGCGAACGGAAGCAGCCAGCCGGTGACGATCCCCACCGCGCCAAGCAGCAGCACCACGGGACCGAGAATCGCCCGACCTGGTGCCGGGGGGGCGGTCGGGGCCGGGGCCTCCATCGATGGAGCAGCCCGCAGATTGGCCCCGCAGCCCTGGCAGAAGGCCGCTCCGGCCCGGTTGTGCGTGGCACAGCGCGGGCAGGCGAGCGTTCCGTCGGCATCGCTCGGGCGCTCGACGGTCGCCGGCGCGCCCGCCGCCGCGAGCCGTTGCCCGCAGTTGCGACAGAACGCGATGCCGGGCCGATTGTCGGCCGCGCAGCGCGGGCAGCGAGTGCCCTCACCGAGGGGCGTGGCGGGAACCGAGTGGGCGGACACCGCAGGCGCGGCGGTCGCGTCGGGCTCGGGCGGAACGACCCACGCCTCGGCCTCGCGGGGTGCAGGTGGCTGGTCTTCGCGCGGTTCCCGCTCGTCGTCGCTCATCGGGCAGAGGGCCTCCATGCCGGCCGATCGCGGATGGCTCGCATCATAGCCGACGCTCCGCCGCCGCCGGCTGCGCGACCAGCCACTGCTCGAGCGAGCCCAGGATGCGCAGCCCATCGGTACCGCCCACCTCAGCCTCGGCGGCACGCTCCGGGTGCGGCATCAGGCCGAGCACGTTGCCGCGCGAGTTGACGATCCCCGCGATCGATCGCAGCGAACCGTTGGGGTTACCGTCGGGGGTTACTGCTCCGGTCTCGTCGGCGTAGCGCAGCACGACCCGGCCGGTCCGCTCCAGGTCGTCGAGGGTGGCCTCGTCGGCGTGATAGCGCCCCTCGCCGTGCGAGATGGGGAGGCGGATCGTCTCCCCATCCGCCAGGTCACCGAGCCAGGCTCCGCCCGGATGCTCGACGCGCATCCTCTGCCAGTCGCAGCGGAACTGGAGGTGATCGTTGCGCATCAGGACGCCGGGCAGGATGCCCGCCTCGCACAGGATCTGAAAGCCATTGCACGAGCCGAGCACCGGTCCGCCGGCGTCGGCGAACGCCGCCACCGCGCGCATTACCGGCGAGAAGCGGGCGATCGCCCCGGTTCTCAGGTGATCGCCGTGCGCAAAGCCGCCCGGCAGGACCACCGCATCGACGTCGCCCAGCTCGGGTTCGGTGTGCCATACCGGCCGCGCCTCCCAGCCAAGCACCGGCGCCACGTGCAGGAAGTCACGCTCGCTCCAGGTTCCCGGGAAGACGGCCACCGCCACGCGGGGCGCTCGGCTCACCGACCGGTCTCCCCCGCCGGCTCTTCGGCGGCTCGCAACTCCCAGTCGGCGGTCTCCATCACCGGGTTTGCGAGCAGGCGACGACACATCGCGTCGAGCGACGCTTCGGCCGCGGCCCGATCGTTCGCCTCGAAGACGATCCGCAGCAGCTTGCCGGCGCGCACTTCGTGGACCGCGTCAAAGCCGAGCGAGCGCAGTCCGCCCGCGATCGTCTGACCCTCGGGGTCCGCGATACCCGGCCGCAGCCGGACGTGCACCTCGGCCAGCCAGCGCATCAGGCCGATCCGCCCGCGTCGCTCCAGGGTTGCCCGGTGAGCCGCTCGTACGCGGTGATGTAGCGCGCGCGCGTTCCGGCGATCACGTCGGCCGGCAGCTCGGGCGCCGGCGGCTCCTTGTTCCAGCCCGACGCGGCCACGAAGTCACGCACGTACTGCTTGTCGAACGAGGGCGGGCTCGAGCCGGGCCGGTACAGGTCGGCATCCCAGAAGCGGCTCGAATCGGGTGTCAGCACTTCGTCGATGAGCGCCACCCGGCCATCGATCCAGCCGAACTCGAACTTCGTGTCGGCGAGGATCAGGCCCACCTCGGCGGCCCGCTCCACGCCGGCCCGATAGATGGCGAGCGACCGCTCCTCGAGCTCGCGCGCAAGGTCGCCTCCCACCATCTCCGCCAGCTGTTCGCGGGTGATGTTCTCGTCGTGTCCCACCTCCGCCTTGGTCGACGGCGTGAAGATCGGCTCCGGCAGGCGGTCAGCCTCGCGCAGTCCTGCGGGCAGCCGATGCCCGCCCACCATGCCGCTGGCGCGGTACTCCGCCCACCCCGACCCGGCCAGGTAGCCGCGCACCACGCACTCGGCGTCGATCCGCTCCGCGCGGCGCGCCAGGGTCACCCGGCCGGCGAGCGCCGCGGTGCGCGCGGCCTCCGGCAGATCGTCGGTCGCGACCGACAGGAAGTGGGTCGGCCCGAGGGGCGCCAACCGCCCGAACCAGAATGCGGAGAGCTGGGTCAGCACCCGACCCTTATCGGGGATCGGTTGGTCGAAGACGACGTCGAATGCCGACAGGCGATCGGTGGCGACCAACAGCAGCCGGTCGGCTCCGACGGCGTACGTCTCACGCACCTTGCCGCGGTGCACGAGCGGCAGACCGCCGATATCGGTTGACGTCAGCGTCACGAGAGGTCCTCCGTGGAATTGTCGTTGCCGGGTGGTTGCGGATCCCCGGATGGTCGGATCCACCTCGAGGCGAACGCCGCAACCCGGTCGAGCAGCGCCAGCACGACGAGGATCAGGACCGTCCCGATCACGGCCATCACCAGAAGGCCGGCACCGGCCGCCATCCCGATGGCGGCCACCGACCAGAGCGAGGCGGCGGTCGTCAGGCCGCGGATATTCCCGCGATGCTGCAGGATCGTTCCGGCCCCGATGAACCCGATCCCCGACACGATCTGCGCCGCGATGCGGGTCGGGTCGACCCCGTCGCCCGCGAACCCGTAGGCCGACACGATCGTGAACAGCGCCGCGCCGAGGGCGACCAGCGAGTGCGTGCGGAACCCGGCGGGCTGGCGATGCAGCTCACGCTCGAGGCCGATCACCGCCCCGAGCACGAGGCCCGCAGCCAGCCGACCCGCAAGCTGCAGCTCGGTATCGAAGCTCAGGTCAGAGGTCAGCGGCATCTCCACCTCCTGCATCCGGCACAAGCTCGGCCGACCACCACGCCGACACCCAGGCGTGCAGGGCGCCGGCGACCAGCAGGAGGGCCAGCCAGACCGCCACGAAGCCTACCAGCAGCGACAGCGTCGCCGGGCTGAGCAACCACCCCGCGGCGAGGTCCTCTGCCACGGGCTCCCACAGGATGCGCAGCAGGGCGAATGCCAGACCGACCGCAAGCAGCTCGGCGAGGGTGCCGGTCAGCGCCAGCCCCAGGCGGCGCGTCGGACGACGCAGAACATCCCGCACTCCGTCGCGCAGCGCCTCCGCGATCCGTTGCGAGCCGGTACCCACTGCGCGGCGAATTGCCGCTGCGCCGACGGCCTGTCCGAGCAGGATGGTCGCCGCCAGGAACAGCACGAACGGCGCCAGCGAACCGAGGATGCGTGCCAGGAGCGGTCCGCCCAGGTCAGGCGCGCCGAACTCGCCGGGTGCAATCGCCGCGGTGGCGGCCACCACGATCGCGACCGCGATGGCCGCGGGCAGCGCAGCCACCAGCAGCACGGTGAAGATCACCCCCGTGTCGTGCGTCAGTGACCCGCCGCCGTCGTCGTGTCGCAGGCCGCGGAGCAGCGCCGCCTCGCCCAGGGCGGCGATCAGGAAGGCGGCCAGGACCAGCAGGGTCGCGGCTGACGCCAGCAGCACCACGTTCCACGGGTAGGCCGAGGACGAGAAGAGTCGGGCACCGACGAAGGCAAAGTCGCTGGTACGCGGTGGTCCCGCCACGACCGCCAGCAGCGGCAGCCAGGCAAGGTACGCGAGCGCACTCGCTGCCCCGGGGATCCACAGGTCGGCGCGGTTCCCCGCCAGCCGAGCTGCCAGCCCGGCACGGACCATCCAGCCGGCGAGCGCGGTCACCTGGCCGGCAGCTCGGGGTCGTCGAGACCGAGCGCGCGGTAGCTCGCCGCGATGCCGGCCAGGTGA
>JBBEBK010000082.1:0-3952 GCA_040882375.1 Chloroflexota bacterium | reverse complement strand
TCGGTGTGCGGCAGGATCGCCAGGAAGGCGTCGGCCCCAACCCGACCGAGGGCATCGGCCTCGCGGGCACGCAGACGGAGGCGCAGCGCGACATCGCGCAGGACCATGTCGCCGGTGGCCGTCCCGTGGAGGTGATTCAGCGCGGCGAAATCGTCCACGTCGAGCAAGACCGCCGCCAGCGGGTGGTCGTAGCGGCGCGCCTCCGCGGTCTCGAGTCGGAGTCGTTCCAGGACGGCGCCCCGGCTGGCCACCCCGGTCAACTGGTCAACGGCCGACGCCCGTTCGATCTCGGCGCGCTGCAGCCCGACCGTGCGGCGGGTCGTGATGAGTTCCTCGATCGTCGCGCGCAGCTCCCGGGCGAGCCGAGCAGGTTCCGAGTACTCGGCGTCGGCGTGCAACTCGAGCAGGCCAACGGGTGGAGTCGGCGGGAACACCTCCGGGGGCGCCGGTGCCGGTGCCGGTGACCGGTCAACGGCGGCGCGGTGTCGGATGCTGGTTGATGCCCCGAGGATGGCGGCCGCCGACCCGAGACCCACCGTCCCGAGCAGCATCTCGACGCCGGGACTGCCGAGTGCCTGGGCGAGCGTGGCGGAGGCGGCGAAGCCCAGGGCGACGGCACGCGCCGGGGCGTCGCCGCCGGTGATCGCGGCGAGGCCCAACAGCACCGCAGGGCCAAGCAGCAGGAGTGGCCGGATCCGATCATCGACGCTCATTCCGCCCGAGAGAATGACCAGGCCGACGCCGGCTTCAATGGCAAGCAGCCCGGCCACCCCGACGGTGATCCGACCGCGGCGGCCGCCGACCGATGTGCCGCCCAGGAAGGAGCCCGCCGCGAAGACGATACCGGCCGCCGTCAGACCCATCGCCAAGGCCCCGGTCGCGGCGAAGAGGGTCGAGCCATCGAGCGTGATCGCCGCCAGCGTGACGCCAACCAGGCCCAGGCCGGTGGCGTCGGCCACGGTCCGCGCGCGCCCCGACTGCAGGGCATCGGCCATCAGCAGGACCAACGCGACCCCGCTTGCCGCAGCGGCGGCCACGAGGAACGCCGGCTCGACCCAGGGGAGGAGCGTCCCGGAGCCGATCCCCGGGAAGAGGCGCAGGGCCCCCAGCGCAAGCAGTGGCAGGAGCGCCGTCAGCAGACGGGCCCCGGCGAGCGCGAGGGAACGGGCTCCGGATCGGTCCAAGCTCATTTCGCGGTGCGGCGATGCACCACCAGTGTCTGCCCCTGCGCCGCCGAGCGGCAATAGTACGAACGAACAGCGTGCTCTATCCTCGGTGCCGTGGCCACACCCGCGTCCCACCCGCGTGACATGGTCATGTCGCGCGTCCGCTTTCTGGAGCTCACCGATCGGCTCATCGTTGATGGCGAGGCACTCCTGGCCGACCCGGGCTGGGAGGCATTCCGCGCCTGGCTGCTCAGCTCCGACGAGCTGCTGGAACAGGTATGGGGTCGGATGGACCGATACCACCTCGCCTGGCTGAACGTTGGCCGGGACTCGGCGCCGCCCGGATCGGAGCTCGACGAGGCCGGGACGGCGCGGTTCATCGCGGAGGTGGCCAGCGCCAAGCTGGCCGTCCTGCGTACGATGAGGGTCGCCGTTGCGCTACGCGGCTGGCGACGGCTGAGTGACGACGAGGAGGACCGGTGACCTATCGCCCGGAAGAACGAGACGGCGGACTGGCCGCCATCTTTGCGCACCCCGATGACGAGAGCTTCGCCGCCGCCGGCACGCTGGCGATGGCACACGATGCCGGTCGCACCGTCCGACTCCTGCTACTCACGCGTGGGGAAGCCGGCAACGCCGAGCGCAGCCCGGATCTCGACCTGGCCGATCTGCGCGAAGAGGAGATGCGCTGCGCCGCAGGCCGAATCGGGATGGACGAGGTGACCGTGGCGGACCACCCCGACGGGCGGCTGGCCGAGGTGCCGTTCGAGACGCTGGTCGACGAGATCGCGGCCTGGCTGGCCGATCGGCGCCCGAACGCGGTGATCACCTTCGGCGCCCACGGCGTCACCAATGACCCGGACCACGTGGTGGTCGGCGCGGCCACTCGATGGGCAGTGGAGCGACTCGCCGAGTCGGGGATCGCGCCGAACGCGGTCTACGTCATCTCGCCGGTCCTGTGGCCGGGCGAACGCCGCTTCGACCTCTCCGCTGAAGAGGGTGCCGCCAGCCACCGGATCGATATCACCGCGGTGGCCGGCCGCAAGCTCGCCGCCCTGGCGTGCCACGCCAGCCAGCCCGATGTCGCCGAAGAGATCGCCATCCTGCGCGCCGCGCTCGACGCCGACGGCGTGCTGTACGAGGGCTACACCCGCGTCCGTCCCACCGTTCCGCTGGCGCGTCCCACCTTCTACGCCGCGATCGACTGACGCGGGGAGCGTCGCGACTCACCGCGCTTGATGCGCGGGGCTTCGTGTGGGGCACGGAGCCGTGGACGGGTGGCCCCCGGGAGCTCTCCCGCGAATCCTTGCTAGACTGGTCAGGATATGAGCATCGACACGACCATCGCCAAGGTCGACGAGGTGATGACCGCGCTGTACGAGATCCACGATCCGGAGATCGGGATGAGCATCGTGGACCTCGACCTGATCAAGGGCGTCGAGATCGGCGTTGACGGTGCGCCGACCGAGATCAAGATGGTCCTCACCACGCCCTTCTGCCCGTGGGCCGGTGAGCTGATCCAGTCGGTCAAGGCCAAGACCGAGGAGGTGGTCGGCCCCCCGGTCAAGGTCACGCTGCTGGCCGACCGCTGGGAGCCTCCGCCGGGCCTCTTCTAGGGTTCTCGCGCTCGTCGTCGTGCTCGGACTCGCGCCCATTCCGCTGGCACTGGCCACGCCGTCCGTTCCTTGATCAACCTCGCGTTTTCGCACCGGGGGCGCATCGCCGCGTTATCACCCATGGTGCTACGTGCGCGCGATTCCGCCTCTGTTGGGGCTGTTTGTGCCCCCACCCGCGTCGCCCTACTACGTCACGTACTGCCGCGTCACCTCAGGGTCCGGATCGGGGCGGAAGCAGCACTATGAGTAATACTTCCAGGTTGGTCGGGCGCGTACCATCGCGGCGAGATGCGCATCTACACTCGCAAGGGCGACACCGGAACCACCGGGCTGCTGTTCGGCGGCGCCCGGGTCAGCAAGGCCGACCTGCGCACCGATGCCTACGGCACGACCGATGAGGCGGTCTCCGCCCTGGGCCTGGCCCGCGCATCCCTGGCCGGCACCGAGGCCGCACCCCTGACCGATCTCGTGCTGCGGCTCCAGCGCGAGCTCTTCGTGGTCGGGGCGGAGCTGGCGACGCACGTCGGGAACCGCGCCAAGCTGACCGATGGCGTGAGCCGCGTGACCGCCGACATGGTGACTGCGCTCGAGCACGAGATCGACGCGCTTGAGGCCGGGCACCCGATGCCGGCCGAGTTCGTGATCCCCGGCGAGACGCTGGCCGGCGCGGCGATTGACCTGGCGCGCACCACGGTGCGGAGGGCAGAGCGCCGGGCGGTGGCGCTGGCGGCGCAAGGGGGCCTCCCGGACTCGCAGGTCGTGCCCTATCTCAACCGGCTGGCGGACCTCCTCTTCGTAGCTGCCCGCGCGGCCGATGGGGGCTTCCGCCCCGTGCGGAGCCGCGAGTAAAATCGACCGAGCCCACGAATCCGCCTCCCGGGTGGGAAGCCTGTCGCCAAGGCAGACCGACCCTGGCGTGGCGCACTGACAAGGAGACCCACACGATGAGTTATGCCGTGACCAACCCCGCCACGGGCGAGACGGTCAAGACGTACGACACAATCACCGACGCCGAGCTCGAGGCCGCGGTCGCCGCTGCCGACGAGGCGCACCGCACCTGGTCGAAGTCGATCACGGTCGAGGAGCGCGCGGCCCTCATCCGCCGGGTCAGCGGGCTGCACACCGAGCGCCGCCAGGAGCTGGCGGAGCTCATCGTGCGCGAGATGGGCA
>JBBEBK010000081.1:0-4127 GCA_040882375.1 Chloroflexota bacterium | reverse complement strand
ACCACGGGGTTGGTGGCCTGCACGCAGCGGATGCCGCGCACCTTGTTGGCGACGATCGCCTCGCCGGTGCCACTCCCCCCCAGCACGACCCCGCGCTCGTAGTCCCCGCGCGCCACCGCGCGTGCCACCGGGGCGATGAAATCGGGGTAGTCGACCGTCTCGGTCGAGAAGGTGCCGAAGTCGTGGTACTCGATGCGCAGCTCGTCGAGCAGCGTGCACAGCTCGCCCTTGAGGGCGAAGCCCGCATGGTCGGAGCCGATGGCGACGCGCATGGCGTCGCCTAGTCTATCGGCCCGATCAGCGCCTCGATCTCTCCGCGCGCCACGGCGCCCTCCCGCACAACCCTGGGACGATCTCCGCTGAGATCCACGACCGAAGAGGCGACTCCACCGGGAACCCGTCCACCGTCGACCACCGCAGACGGTTCGTCGCCGTCGGCGAACGCGATCAGGACGTCGTCGGCGTCTAGCGTCTCCGGTTCGCCGGAGCGATTCGCGCTCGATGTCGCCAGGGGGCCAGCCGCGGCGAGCAGCGCCAGCGCGACACGATGATTCGGGGCGCGGAACGCCTGGCCGGCGCCGCCGGTCGCCGACGGAAGCACCAGCGTCAGGCCGCCCGGCCAGAAGTGCGCGGCCAACCTGGCGGCCTGCTGGTCGGCGACGAATCCACGTTCGACCGCGGCGGCGAGGTCGGCGACGAGCAGCGGGACCGCCTTCTCGGGCGGCCGACGCTTCGCTGCGAAGATGCGAGCCAACGCATCGGGGTCGTCGGCGCGGCAGCCGACGCCGTACACCGTATCGGTCGGGAACGCCACCAGCTCGCCGTGGCGGAGCAGCGCGGCGGCCCGCTCGATGCCGGCCGGGTCCGCGGAGAGACGATCGGTCACCGGCAGCAGTCGCTAGCGACGCGCGACGCGAACGACGCGCTCGATGCCGACCAGGTCGGGCAGGGTCGTCACGGCCACCCGGATCGGCAGCGCCTCGGCGATCTCGCGCACCGAGGCGGCCTGCGCGGCTCCGATCTCGAGCAGCGCCACGCCGCCCGGCGCGAGCCGGTCGGGGAGCCGGGCAATCAGACGTCGCAGCAGGTCGAGGCCGTCGGTGCCGCCGTCCAGCGCTCCCCGCGGCTCCCAGGCGAGTGACCCGACGCCGGCGGCCGCTTCGTCGCTGGTCAGGTACGGCAGGTTTGCGACGACCAGGTCGACCGGGCCCCCGGGGAGCGCGGGCGGATCGAGCAGGTCGCCACACGCCAGGGTGACCAGGCCAGCCACCCCGTGGGCCGCGAGGTTTTCGGCGGCAAGCTCGAGCGCCTCGGCAGAGACGTCACTGGCGGCCAGGCGGACCCGGGCCAGCGCCGTCGCGGTCCGGAACCGCAGCGCCATGGCGAGGATCAGCGCACCGCTCCCGGTGCCCACCTCCCAGGCGCGGATCGGCTCGTCGTCGTGCACCAGACGCGCGGCGATCTCGCTGATCGCGGTCGTGGCCAGCAGCTCGGTCTCTGGGCGCGGGATGAGCGCGCGGGAGTCGGTGGCGATGCGCAGGGAGAACCACTCCTTGAAGCCGCGGATGTAGGCGATCGGCTCACCCGCGGCGCGACGGTCCACCCACCCGGCCAGGGCCACCGCGTCGGACGTGGAGAGCGCGGCGTCGGGGTGCGCGTGGAGCCAGGCGCGGTCGCGGCCGTAGGCATGCCCGACCAGCAGCTCCGCGTCAAGGCGCGGACTCTCCGACCCCGCCTCCCGCAGGCGTGCCGCGGCCGCGCTGGTCAGCGTGGCGACGTCTGGCCCACCGATGGTCAGCGCCGCCGCGTCAGGGACCGGCATCGGGTCCAAGCTCCGAAAGGCGTCTCGCCTGGTCGGCCGCCGCGAGCGGATCGACAACGCGATCGAGGTCTCCCTCGAGCAGGCCGGGCAGGTTGTGCACCGTCAGGCCGATCCGGTGGTCGGTGACCCGGTCGTCGGGGAAGTTATAGGTGCGGATCTTCTCGGCCCGCTCGCCCGTGCCGACCTGGGCGCGCCGCTGATCGCCGCGCTGCTCAGCCATGCGCGTCTGCTCCATCTCGAGCAGACGGGCCCGCAGGACGGCGAGCGCCTTGGCCTTGTTCTTGTGCTGGCTCTTCTCGTCCTGGATGGCGACCATGATCCCGGTCGGCAGGTGCGTGATCCGCACTGCGCTGTCGGTGGTGTTGACGCTCTGCCCACCGGGACCGCTCGACCGATAGACGTCCACCCGCAGATCCTTGTCGGGAATCTGGATCTCCACCTCGTCCGCCTCGGGGAGCACGCTGACGGTGGCCGTGGAGGTATGGATCCGCCCCGACGCCTCGGTGATTGGCACGCGCTGCACGCGGTGCACGCCGCTCTCGTACTTCAGCCGCGAGTAGGCGCCGTCACCCGCGATCTCGGCGATCGCCTCCTTCAACCCGCCACCGCCTCCCTCGCTGGTGGAGAGCAGCTCGAGCTTCCAGCGCCGCTGCTCGGCGTAGCGAGCGTACATCCGCAGCAGGTCGGCGGCGAAGAGCGCAGCCTCGTCGCCGCCGGTGCCGGCGCGAACCTCCAGGATCACGCCGCGCTCGTCGTTCGGGTCGCGCGGCACGAGCAGGACGCGGAGTTCGTCGCCGATTGCCGCCTCGCGCGCCTCGAGCGAGATCAGCTCTTCGCGGGCCATGGCACGCACCTCCTCCTCGGGGTCGCGGGCCATCGCCTGGGTGGCCTCGAGTTCCGCGCGTACCGCGTTCCATGCGCGCACGGCATTCACGACCGGCTCAAGTCGCGCCAACTCCCGACCAAGCCGCTGCAACTGCGCCGGGTCGGTGGCGGCCTCCGGCGTGGACATCTCGCGCGCCACTTCCTCGTAGCGCGCCTCGATCTCTCGGAGGCGATCGATCATCGGTCCGCGGTGCGGGAGCCGTCTTCGCGCACGTCGGCGCTGGTGCCGGTGCTCGTCCCGTCACTCGTCGCCGGGCCTGCGGCGGAACCGGCGGCAGCCTCCCGATCCGCCGCGAGGCACGACTCCAGCGAGGCGATGCTGACCTCGAGCATGGAGTGGTCGGGGGGACGGGTGGTCAGCGACTGCAGCCACAGCCCCGGCGCGTAGACGGCCCGCACCAGCCCGTTGCCGTAGTGGCTTGCGCCGAAGCGGACCAGTTCGTACGAGAAGGCGGCAATCACCGGGACCAGCGCGATCCGCGACAGGAAGAGGATCGGGAAGGGGATGCCGGTCCGCGGGATTAGGCTGAAGAAGAGGATGCTGACGACCACCACGATCAGCAGGAAGGTCGTGCCGCAGCGCGTGTGGGCGGTGCTGAATCGATCGAGCTCGTCGGGGGTGAGGGGACGCTGCGCCTCGTGGGCGCTGATCGCCTTGTGCTCGGCGCCGTGGTATGCGAAGACGCGCCGGATCTCGGCCATCATCCCGATGAGGACGATGTAGGCCACGAACACCGCGAGCCGGATCCCGCCCTCGGCGAGGTTTGCCAGCAGGTCGCTGGTGGTCGCACGCTCGGCGAAGGTGGACAGGACGAGCGGGAATACGAAGAAGAGGGCAATCGCGAAGCCGATCGAGAAGATCATGGTCAGGGCCATGGTCCCCTTGCCGACCTGGATATCCTCCCCTTCCGCGGCGATGGCCGCGGATCGCATCAGCATCCTCGTTCCGATCACCAGCGCCTCGTACAGGACGAACATGCCGCGGACGAACGGGACCTTGATCCAGCGCCCGCGGGTCATCGCCGACGGCAGCGGCTCGGAGTAGGTGCGGATCTCGCCGGACGGGGGGCGGACGCTCATGGCGACGGTCGTGCGGCCGCGCATCATGACCCCCTCGATCAGCGCCTGGCCGCCGTAGAAGAAGTCGGGCATCCGGAATCGCGGCCGTTCACCGGCGCGCGCAATCGAGGAGATCACGAACGGCCCGGCGGCCATCAGCAGCTCGGGGACGAGGAAGACGAGGTGCGGCGCCAGGCGCGCCGGCCACCCGGTCAGGTGCCGGCGCATGACATGTCTAGCGCTGCGCGCGATCCATGCGGCGCTGGAAGCGCTCGACCTGGCCGGCGGTGTCGACGATGTTCTGTGTGCCGGTGTAGAAGGGATGGCAATTCGCGCAGACCTCGACCCGGATCGACTCGAC
>JBBEBK010000080.1:0-4141 GCA_040882375.1 Chloroflexota bacterium | reverse complement strand
TGCCGACGGGTACGCCGCCTGAATCAGCCCCATCCACAGGATTTGACGATAGCTCTCGGCAACTTCGCCCTGCCGACATTCCCGGCGCTGCCGGCCATCGCCTGGTTTGCCCTGATCAACCTGGTCTCGCTGGGGATCAGCGTGGCCGGCGTAGAAGTCGCGCGGCGGCGGCTCAACACGGAGAGCCACCTTGACGCGGCCCGCGTCCTGCTCGTCCTCCACGTGGTGCTGATCGCCATGATCGTCGCCTTTGCCGCGGCGGTCAGCTTCGAGATGGCGGCCCTCGCCTACCTGGTCACCCGCATCGTTCGCCGCGTGGCGCAGCCCATCTCGGCGACATGGATCAACCTGGGCCTCACCTCCGATGTGCGCGCCACGGTCCACTCCATGAACTCGCAGGCCGATGCCCTGGGGCAGGTGGCGGGCGGTCCGCTGCTGGGCTGGCTTGCCCTGGCCGCCGGCACGCGACCGGCCATGGTGGTGGTGGCCATCATTCTGTCGCCGTCCCTGTACCTGTACCTGCGCACAATTCGGTTGCATGGGCGAGACCTGGTCCCGATATCGGCCGAGCCCGAGACGGAACCCAGCGACCCCTGACCCTCGCGGCTCCTGCCCGCCACCTCGACGGACAGGCGTATACTTGTTGGCACTACTCGACCCGGGACGGGCGCACCCGTCCGGCGCCGACTCGACCATTGCCACGCTCCGCAGCGGGCGTGGATGACGAAGGAGGCGCGTCCCGTGTCCAATCCGACCCCACTCATCGATCCGGCCGATTCCCGTGCCGTGCTGCACGTCGGCGACCGGTCGTACGCGTACCACCGGCTCGCGGCGTCAGGCGCCCGCGACCTGGCGCGGCTGCCGTACACCGTCAAGATCCTGCTCGAGAACGCGCTGCGCCACGCCGCATCCGGCGATGGCGTGGTGACCGAGGCGGACGTCCGCACGCTGGCCAACTGGGATTCGGCGCAACCGACCGATGCCGAGCTGCCCTTCATGCCCGCACGCGTCCTCCTCCAGGACTTCACCGGCGTGCCGGTGGTGGTGGATCTGGCCGCTATGCGCGACGCGGTCGCCGCCGCGGGAGGGGACCCGGCACGTATCAACCCGCTCATTCCGGTCGACCTGGTGATCGACCATTCGGTCCAGGTGGACCTGTTCGGCTCCGATCTGGCGTTCGCCGGTAACGTGGCGCGCGAGTACGAGCGCAACGGTGAGCGCTATGCCCTCCTGCGCTGGGCCCAGCAGGCGTTCGACAACTTCCGCGTGGTGCCCCCGGGGACCGGCATCGTCCACCAGGTGAACCTGGAGTTTCTGGCCGACGTGGTCACCGCCCGCCCCGACGCAAACGGCGAGATGGTCGCCTTCCCCGACACCCTGGTCGGTACCGATTCGCACACGACCATGGTCAACGGGCTCGGCGTGGTCGGCTGGGGCGTGGGCGGCATCGAGGCCGAGGCCGCGCTGCTGGGTCAGCCGCTCTACCAGCCGATGCCGGTGGTGGTCGGCTTCCGCCTCGACGGCCAACTCCCCTCCGGGAGCACCGCCACCGACCTGGTCCTGTACGTCACCGAGATGCTCCGGCGCCACGGGGTGGTGGGCAAGTTCGTCGAGTTCTACGGCCCGGGGCTCTCGCGGCTCTCGCTGGCCGACCGCGCCACGATCAGCAACATGAGCCCGGAGTTCGGCGCCACCGCGACCCTCTTCCCGGTGGACGACGAGACGCTGCGCTACCTGCGCATGACCGGCCGCCCTCCCGAGACGGTGGCCCGTGTGGAGGCTTACGCCAAGGCGCAGGGCCTCTTCCGGACCGATGACTCCGTCGAGCCACGCTTCAGCGAGTCGCTGAGCCTGGATCTCGGCAGCGTCGAGCCCTCGGTCGCTGGCCCACGGCGACCGCAGGACCGCGTGCCGCTGGCCGACCTGCGGCGCTCGTTCCGTGCCGCCTTCCGCGACGGGCTTCATCCGCACGGCGTAGTAGACGAAGCCAGCGGAGACTCATTCCCGGCAAGCGACCCGACCTCCTTTTCGACCGACCCCGCGCTCGTGCATTCGCCGACCGAGCCTTCCCACGAGCACGACCAGCGGCCCACCGACATGGAATACACCGCCTGCGTGGTGGTCAAGGACGGAACGCCTTTCGAGCTGCGTTCCGGATCGGTGGTGATCGCCGCGATCACCTCGTGCACCAACACCAGCAACCCGAGCGTGATGGTGGCCGCCGGCCTGCTTGCGCGGAACGCGGTGGACCGTGGCCTGCTCACGCCGCCATGGGTGAAGACCTCGCTCGCCCCAGGCTCGCGGGCGGTTACCGACTACCTCGGTGCAGCAGGTCTGATGGAGCCACTCGAGGCGCTCGGCTTCGACCTGGTCGGCTATGGCTGCACGACCTGTATCGGCAACTCCGGGCCTCTCGCCGATGAGATCGCCGCTGCGATCACCGACAACGACCTGGTGGGCGTGGCGGTCCTCTCCGGCAATCGCAACTTCGAGGGCCGCATCCACCCGCTGGCACGCGCCAGCTACCTCGCCTCGCCACCTCTCGTGGTCGCGTTCGCGCTGGCGGGGCGCGTGGACCTCGACCTGACCACCCAGCCGATCGGCACCGACCGCGATGGTCTCCCAGTCATGCTCGCCGACCTCTGGCCGTCGCCGGCTGAGGTGGCGGAGGTGGTCGAGGCCCAGGTACGCGCCGAGATCTTCACGCGCAGTTACGCATCGGTCTTCGACGGCGACGACCGATGGCGGTCCCTGCCGGTCCCGGCGGGGGAGCGCTACGCGTGGGACAAAGACAGCACCTATGTGGCCCTGCCACCGTTCTTCAGCGACCCGGAGGCCGATGCGGCACCCCCGCACGACATCGGCGGCGCAAGGGTGCTGGCGATGCTGGGCGACAGCGTGACGACCGATCACATCTCCCCGGCGGGGAGCATCGCGCGCACCTCACCGGCTGGAGCCTGGCTGGTGGAGCGTGGCGTGGAGCCGCGCGACTTCAACTCGTACGGTGCGCGCCGCGGTCACCACGAGGTGATGATGCGCGGCACGTTTGCCAATATCCGGCTGCGTAACCTGCTCGCCCCCGACGCGGAGGGGAACGTCACCGAGCACCTGCCCAGCGGGGAGCGGATGACCATCTTCGAGGCGGCCGCCCGGTATGCCGGCGATGGCACGCCCCTGATCCTGCTGGCCGGCCGCGAATACGGGTCGGGAAGCAGCCGCGACTGGGCGGCCAAGGGACCGCAGCTGCTCGGTGTGCGCGCGGTGATCGCCGAGTCGTATGAGCGGATCCATCGGTCCAACCTGGTCGGGATGGGGATCCTGCCGCTGCAGCACCTGCCGGGCGAGAACGCCGCCACACTGGGGTTGACGGGGCGTGAGACCTTCGCGATCGCAGGGATCGCCGACGGGTTGCGTCCACGGCAGGAGCTGACGGTCACGGCGCAGGGCGACGACGGTCGGAAGACCAGCTTCAGCGTCATCGCTCGGCTGGACGGCGAGATCGACGTGACCTACCTGCGCAACGGCGGCGTCCTGCAGACGGTGCTGCGACGGCTCGCAGAGGATGCCTAGGGCGGGCCGTCGAGATTGCCGCGCGCGGCTTCATCGGGCTAGACTCAACCTCGCCTTCCGAACACCACATGGAGTGATGCCGCGTGACCGTCCGTTCCGTCGATGACCTGCGCGCCAGGATCCGCGAGGTGCCGGACTTCCCCAAGCCGGGGATCCTCTTCTACGACATCACCACCCTGCTCCGCGAGCCTGCTGCGTTCGCCGAGGTGATCGACCGGATGGCCGATGCGGTCAAGGAAGAGCGGATCGACCTGGTCGTCGGCATGGAGTCGCGCGGTTTCATCTTTGCCGCCCCGCTCGCCTACAAGCTGGGTGCCGGGTTTGTCCCGGTCCGCAAGCTCGGCAAGCTACCGGCCGAAACGATCGAGGTCGAGTACGACCTGGAATACGGGACGGCAACGCTGGAGATCCACCGCGACGCCATCACCGCCGGGCAGCGGGTCCTGATCGTGGACGACCTGCTGGCGACCGGCGGAACGGTGCTCGGTACCATCGAGCTGGTGCGCCGCCTGGGGTGTGAGATCGCCGGACTCTCGTTCATGGTCGAACTGACCGCGCTCGGCGGACGCGA
>JBBEBK010000079.1:2444-4194 GCA_040882375.1 Chloroflexota bacterium | reverse complement strand
GGGATGATGGTGCTCATCTTCAATCTGTTCAAACGCGTTCATCCCAAGAAGATGAACGACCGATTTCGCCGCCTCCAGGTGGTGTCGGCGGGGTTCATGGCGTTCAGCCACGGGAGCAACGACGCCCAGAAGACGATGGGCGTGATGACCCTCGCCCTCCTGAGTGCCGGCATCATCGACGAGTTCAAGGTTCCCCTGTGGGTCATCGTTGTCGCCGCCTCGGCAATGTCACTCGGGACGGCTGCGGGCGGCTGGCGGATCATCAAGACGATGGGCACCAAGGTCGTCAAGCTCGACCCGGTACACGGCTTCGCCGCGGAGACGACCGCGGCCAGCGTCATCTTCGGCGCCTCGCTGCTGGGAATGCCGGTTAGCACCACGCACGTGATCTCGAGCGCCATCATGGGCACCGGTTCGTCCGACCGTTTCAACGCCATCCACTGGGCGGTGGCCCGCAACATCGGAGTTGCCTGGGTGCTGACCCTCCCCGCGACGGCAATGACCGCCGCGCTCGCCTACTGGATCCTCAACCCGATCCTGGGATAGCCCGGCGCGGCGGCGCGGACTCCTTAACGCGCCGTTGATCTGCGGCTCCTGTCCCGTTGACGCGCAACCTCCAGCCTTGGCCCTGCTACCGCTTCGCCACCACTGGAGGAACCCTTGACCAACTTCACGACCGCTGTCCGCACCGGCCTCGCGCTTGGTGCGGCCGCCGCCCTGCTTCTCGCCGCCTGCTCCTCGCCATCCGCATCAGGCCAGCCGAGCGCCGATGGCGGGATCTCCGGCGAGATCTACGTCTCCGGCTCGTCGACCGTAGAGCCGATCTCCAACGCTGTCGCCGAGAAGTTCCAGGCCGCCAACCCCGGCTTCGACTACGTGGTCGAGGGACCGGGCACCGGCGACGGCTTCGCCAAGTTCTGCAAGGGCGAGACCGACATCAGCGACGCCTCGCGCGCCATCAAGGACGAGGAGGCCCAGGCCTGCGCCGACAACGGCATCGAGTACGTGGAGCTCAAGATCGCCTTCGACGGGCTGTCGGTGATCACCTCGTCCGAGAACACCGCCGTCGAATGCCTCAGCTTCCTGGACCTCTACGCGCTGCTCGGCCCGGAGTCTGAGAACTTCGAGACCTGGGCCGATGCGAACAGCCTCGCAGCCGAGCTGGCCGCGGAACTCGGTGGCGACTACGGCGCGTCGCATGCGCCCTATCGGAACGTGCCACTGGCGGTCACCGCTCCCGGCGAGGAATCGGGCACCTTCGACAGCTTCGTCGAGATCGCCCTCGACAAGATCGCCGGTGCTCGCGACCAGGATGGGACCACGCGCCCGGACTACACCGCGTCGGCCAACGACAACGTCATCATCGAGGGGATAGGCGGCACCGCGAGCTCGCTGGGCTGGGTCGGCCTGGCCTTCGCCGACAGCGCGGGTGATCAGATCAAGGAGATTGCCATCGACAGCGGCGACGGCTGCGTCGGCCCGTCGGCCGAGACGGTCTCGGACGGCAGCTACCCGATCGCCCGACCGCTCTTCATCTACGTCAACCTGGCACGGGCCGCCGCCAATGCGGCGGTCGTCGCCTACGTGGACTTCTACCTGGGCAACGAGGGGATCGCCTCCGTCGCCGAAGTGGGCTACGTGGACCTGCCGGCCGACCAGCTCGCCGCCACGCGCTCTGCCTGGGACGCTCGCTGACCCCGCCTCTCCTCCTCCGCGGGGGGGGGGGGGGGGGGCGCCCCCCCCCCCCCCC
>JBBEBK010000079.1:0-2434 GCA_040882375.1 Chloroflexota bacterium | reverse complement strand
GGGCCGGTGGCCACACCGGCCCGACCCATCTCATGACCTCCCGAAACGGTACGCTAGGACCTGACCGATGGCCCCCTCGACCGGCGCCCAGCCCCGCGCCCTGATCGTCACCGACCTGCGCGGCAGTTCCGCTCGGCGTCGGCGCGAGGCGGCCGTCCGCACCGTCTTCCTGGCGGCCGCCGGCACCTCGGTGGTGATCAGCCTGCTGATCATCGTCTCGCTCGCTGGCGAGGCGTTCAACTTCCTGACGCGGGTCGATCCGGCGCTCCTCTGGGAGCGTGGCTGGTTCCCGCGACGCGACCTGTACGGGGTCCCAACCATCGTGGCAGGCACCCTGACGATCGCCGGCATCGCCATGCTGGTGGCGACGCCGCTCGGGCTGGGTTCCGCGATCTACCTCTCCGAGTACGCCTCGCCGCGCGTGCGGCGCACCCTGAAGCCGGCGCTCGAGATCCTGGCCGGCATCCCCAGCGTGGTGCTCGGCTACTTCGCGCTGACGGTCATCTCCCCGACGCTGGTGGATCGGGTCTGCCCCGGCATCACCGACGTGTTCACCATGGCCGCCGCCGGCATCGGTGTCGGCATCCTGATCACCCCGCTCATCGCGTCAGTGGCGGAGGACGCCATGACCGCAGTGCCACGCTCGCTGCGCGAGGCGTCGTACGGGCTCGGTGCGCGAAGACGGCACACCAGCATCCGGGTCGTCGTGCCGGCTGCCGTGTCGGGGATCGTGGCGTCGCTCATCCTGGGCCTGTCGCGCGGAATCGGCGAGACGATGGTGGTGGCCATCGCCGCCGGTGGCCTGGGGGGCTCGCTCTTCTCGATCAATCCGTGTGGCCCGGGCCAGACGATGACCGCGGCGATGACCGCCCTGGCCACCGGCTCCGACCAGGTCGCCGGCGCGTCGCTCGCCTTCCCGAGCCTCTTCTTCGTTGGGCTGCTCCTCTTCGCCATGACGCTCGGCCTCAACCTGCTGGCCGACCGGTTCGTGCGGCGCGTGCGGAGCGGCTACTGATGGCGCGCGGGGGCGGCGCGGCGGAGATGACCACCACCGAGCTGGTGCGACGCTCGCTGGCCGGCGGCGGAGTCAACCTGCGCAGCCTCGCCTTCGAGGGAGTGCTGACCGTCGCGCTGCTGGTGGCGCTGGGGATCCTGGCCTGGCTCCTCGCGGTGATCGTCATCGGTGGGTTACCCGTCTTCTTCGAGCGCGGAACGGACTTCCTGACCAGCGACCTATCCGCCAACCCGGATCGGGCCGGCGTGGCACAGGGGATCGTCGGGTCGCTGATGCTGATGGGCTTCGTGGTGATCGTCTCGTTCCCGCTGGGCATCGGTGCCGCCATCTACCTCGAGGAGTACGCCCGCGACACCTGGGGCACACGCCTGATCAACACCATCGTGCGGAACCTGGCGGGCGTGCCGTCGATCGTCTACGGTCTGCTCGGCCTGGCCGTCTTCGTCGTCGCGCTCCGCGAGTGGACCGGCCCCGGCAACGCGCAGGGGCAGTCGCTCGTCTCCGGGGGCCTGACCATGGCGATCCTGGTGCTGCCGATCGTGATCATCACCGCAGCAGAGGCGCTGCGGGCGGTGCCGGCCAGCATCCGCGAGGCGGGGTTCGGGGTGGGTGCCACGCGGTGGGAGGTGGTGCGCAGCCACGTCGTGCCGTATGCGGCGCCGGGGATCCTGACCGGGACCATCCTGGCCGTGGCCCGCGCCTTCGGCGAAACCGCACCGCTGATCATGGTGGGCGCCGTCGTCGGCGGGCTCTCCACCAGCTACGAGGGCGTGATCGAAACGATCCAGGGGCGCTACACCGCCCTGCCGACCACGGTCTACGACTGGGCGCGCAAGCCCGCGGACTTCGCCGCCAACACCTACGCCGCGATCATCGTGCTGCTGGTGGTGCTGCTGGCCGTCAACGCGCTGGCGATCTTCCTGCGGAACCGATTGGAGCGGAGGTGGTGACCCGATGACGCTGGCAGGTGCCCCACCCGCGCCGATCGCGCCCGTCGGCCCGGGCGACCCGATGCTCGAGGCTGCCGATGGCGCACATGCCGCCCAAGGGTTGAGAATACGGCTGATGAGCGAGGAGACAGCCGCACGCGCTGCCGCACGCGAGACCGCCTCCGACGAGGTCGTCTTCGAGCTGCGCGACCTGTCGTGCTACTACGACTCGTTCCGCGCGGTGCGCGAGATCAACCTCCAGATAAGCAAGGGGATGATCACCGCCATCATCGGTCCATCGGGCTGCGGCAAGAGCACGCTGCTGCGCAGCCTGAACCGCATGAACGACCTCATCCCTACGGCGCACACCACCGGCGAGGCGCTCTATCGCGGGGTCAACCTGTACGATCCGGCGGTCGACCCGGTCGAGGTGCGTCGGCGCATCGGCATGGTCTTCCAGAAGCCCAACCCGTTCCCCAAGTCGGTCTAC
>JBBEBK010000078.1:0-27432 GCA_040882375.1 Chloroflexota bacterium | reverse complement strand
GCCACCGCGTGCTCCACGCCGACGGCGGGCTGGGAGGCTACACCGGCGGCCTCGACCGCAAGCGATTCCTGCTCTCTCTCGAGGGCTCGCTGGCGAACGGCTGATAAGCCACCGGCAACCGACCGGTAACCCGTCACTCGAGATACT
Organism: Chloroflexota bacterium; assembly: GCA_040882375.1. Classification (GTDB taxonomy): domain Bacteria; phylum Chloroflexota; class Limnocylindria; order QHBO01; family QHBO01; genus CF-167. Next base: position 27,285 of record JBBEBK010000078.1, on the reverse strand, counting down.
GGCGCGGTGGAGCCGATGCGACTGGGGGCGGTCTTCCGGGCTGTTCGCGTGCATCGCGGCTCGAGGCAGCGTGACGTAGCAGAGCGGGCCGGCACGTCACCGTCCACGATCTCGCGGATTGAGCGAGGCCACGTTGGAACGCTTGCGCTCGACACCCTGCTGGCCGTCGCCATCGCGCTCGAGATCAGGATCGACTTCGTGCCGCGCTGGCGCGGCGGCGACCTCGATCGGATGCTTGGCGCCGGCCACGGCCGCATGCATGAGCAGATGGCGCGACTGCTTCGTCGCTACGCTCCTTGGATCGCCGTCCCCGAAGTCTCCTTCTCGGTGTACGGCGAGCGGGGCGTCATTGACATCCTCGCGTTCCACCCCGGGCGGCGGCAGCTGCTGGTGATTGAGCTGAAGACACAGCTGGTCGATGTTCAGGAGCTGCTCTCTGCCGTGGATCGCTACCGTCGCCTGGCACCCCGGCTGGCCGCCGACCGAGGCTGGGCTGTGAGCAACGTCTCCACGTGGGTGGTCATGCGCGACACGACGACGAATCGGCGCCGGTTTGCCGTCCACGCGACCGTCCTGCGCGCCGCGCTGCCGGATGACGGTCGGATGCTGCGCCGCTGGCTCCGCGATCCCGCAGGGAGGCTCGCAGCGCTCTCTTTCCTGGCAGACGCGCATCCGGGGACAACTAGAGCGAGTTCCACCGGCCAACACCGTGTCCGCCGGCCCCGTCCACGCTCAGGTCAACCACCGGAACCGGGTCAGATCGCCGCCATCGCCGCCATCGACGCCATCCAGCCGCCTAACGGTCCACCGATGACAATCTGACAGCAGATCCGACTGCCACGACCAATAGCGGCCAGCGGGTGCAAACCTGGCGAAGAAGGGCGGCCGACGCCGGAGCGCCGAGTGCCCCGTGCGATAATCGGCCGCGTGACGGTCACCAAGAAGCCCGAGACCCTCCCCGCACCCGCTTCGTGGGGCATGACCGCCCGCGGCATCCCGTGGGAGTACGCCGCGGCGCCCGAGTCGACCGACCACGTCGCCATCCGCCCGGAGTACGGCCTCTTCATCGGCAACGAGTTCCGGCCGTCCCGCCCGCGCGACACGTTCGACGTCATCAACCCGGCCACCGAGGAGCACCTGGCCCGCGTGGCGCGCGCCTCGAAGGCCGATGTCAACCGCGCCGTGGTTGCCGCCCGGGCCGCCCACGACAACGTCTGGTCGCGTCTCCCCGGCAGCGAGCGGGCGAAGTACCTGTATCGGATCGCGCGGATCATGCAGGAGCGCTCCCGCGAGTTCGCCGTGGTCGAGACGATGAACTCGGGCAAGCCGATCAAGGAGAGCCGCGACGTGGATGTGCCGCTGGCGGCGGCGCACTTCTTCTACTACGCCGGCTGGGCCGACAAGCTCGACTACGCCTTCCCCGGGCGCACGCCACGGTCGCTGGGCGTGGCGGCGCAGATCATCCCGTGGAACTTTCCGCTGCTGATGCTGGCCTGGAAGATCGCCCCGGCGCTGGCCGCGGGCAACACCGTCATCCTCAAGCCCGCCTCCACCACCCCGCTCACCGCCTACCTGTTCGCCGACGTGGTGCGCCAGGCGGACCTGCCTCCGGGCGTGGTCAACATCATCACCGGCCCCGGCGAGATCGGCATGGAGCTGGTCCGCCATCCGGACGTGAACAAGGTGGCGTTCACCGGGTCCACCGCGGTCGGCAAGATGCTGGCCCGGGCGGTTGCCGGTTCGCGGAAGAAGGTCACCCTGGAGCTTGGCGGAAAGGCTGCGAACATCGTCTTCGACGACGCCCCTCTCGACCAGGCGATCGAGGGGATCATCAACGGCATCTACTTCAACCAGGGCGAGGTGTGCTGCGCCGGCTCGCGTCTCTTTGTCCAGGAGAGCATTTACGAACCGCTCCTCGACAAGCTCAAGGCGCGCCTCTCCACGCTGCGAGTCGGCGATCCGCTCGACAAGAACACCGATGTCGGCGCCATCAACTCGGCCGGGCAGCTCGCCAAGATCGCGGAGCTGGTGCAGTCAGGGATCGACGAGGGGGCCGAAATCTTCCAGCCCGACTGCGTCCTGCCCGACCGCGGCTTCTTCTTCCGGCCCACGCTCTTCACCGGCGTGAGCCAGAGCCACCGCATCGCGCAGGAGGAGATCTTCGGGCCGGTCCTATCGGTCCTGACCTTCCGCACGCCCGAGGAGGCGATCGAGAAGGCCAACAACACGCCCTACGGCCTCTCGGCCGGGGTGTGGACCGAGAAGGGGAGCCGCATCTTCAAGATGGTGGCCGCCATGAAGGCCGGCGTGGTGTGGGCCAATACCTTCAACCGCTTCGACCCCACCTCGCCGTTCGGCGGCTACAAGGAGTCAGGCTACGGCCGCGAGGGCGGCATCCACGGCCTCGGTGCCTATCTCGACCTGTCGGCCGACGGGGCCAACGGCCGATGACCGTCGTATCGGTGACCGACATCGCCGCAGGCCTGACCGATGCCTGGCGTCCGGTGGACCTCGCCATCGCGAACGACGCGATCGTGCGGTTGGCCCGTCTCGAGGGTGCCTATGACTGGCATCACCACGAGGAGGATGAGCTGTTCCTGTGCTGGGAGGGCGCCTTCCGGATCGAGCTGGAGGGCTCGGCGCCGGTGAGCCTCGAGCGCGGCGACATGTTCGTTGTCCGCGCTGGGGCGGAACACCGCCCGGTGGCCGACGCCCCGGCCTACACGCTCGTGATCGAGAAGCCGGAGACGGAGCAGCGCGGCTGATGGCAGCACGTCGCGCACCCGTCACGAAACCTCGCGCTCAACGTGCCCTGGCCACCACCAACGGGCAGCCCCTGGCGGCTGATCGGCTGGGCGTGCGCAAGACCTACAAGCTGTACATCGGCGGCGCGTTCCCGCGGACCGAGTCGGGCCGCGCCTACGAAATCGTCGGAGCGCGGGGCGAGGCGCTGGCCAACGCCTGCCGGGGGACGCGCAAGGACATCCGCGACGCGGTGCGCGCCGCTCGCACGGCGCTTCCCGAGTGGGCGTCGAAGACGGCCTACAACCGCAGCCAGATCCTGTACCGCATCGCCGAGTTGATGGAGGGGCGACGCGACCAGTTCATCGGCGAAGTGATGGCCGCCGAAGGGGTCGGCCGCCAGCGGGCCACGCGCCTGGTGAACGCCGCCATCGACCGATGGGTCTGGTACGCCGGCTGGGCCGACAAGTACACCCAGCTGATGGGCACCGTGAACCCGGTGGCCGGAAGCTACTTCAACTTCAGCGTCCCGGAGCCGACCGGCGTGGTCGGCGTCATTGCGCCCGAGGGATCGAGCCTGCTCGGACTCGTGAGCCGGCTGGCCCCGGTCGTCGTCTCCGGCAACTGCGCGGTGGTGCTGGCGTCGGAGTCGCGTCCGCTGCCGGCCGTCACGCTTACCGAGGTGCTCGCCACGTCCGACGTGCCGGGCGGCGTGGTCAACCTGATCACCGGCCTGCGCCGCGAGCTGGTCACCCACCTTGCCGGACACATGGACGTCAATGCGCTCGACGCCTATGGGCTCGACCCCGCGGTGGCGACCGCGGTTGAGGAGACGGCGGCGGAGAACGTGAAGCGCCTGGTTCGCCCACCGGCGGGCGGGGCCGATGCCGTCGACTGGCTCAGCCCGGAGGCGCAGTCGCCGTACCTGATCGCCGAATTCACCGAGACGAAGACGGTCTGGCATCCGATCGGCGCGTAGCCAGACGCATCGGTCCCGCTCCTAGATCCAGCCCAGCCAGCCCGCCGCCGCTGATCCAAAGAGGACCAGTGTGAGCAGGGTGATCAGCCCGGTCAGGGCCCAGGCCAGAACGTTCAGCCAGGTCGGGTTGGTGTACGTGCCCATGATCCGCGGGTTGTTCACCAGCCTGAGCATGAAGAAGAGGATCACCGGCAGCAGGATCCCGTTGAGGTACTGGCTGACCAGGATCAGGCCGATCAGCGGGAGTCCGGGGATCAGGACCACCGCTGCACCGATCACGATCAGTGCCGTGTAGAGGCCCATGAAGACCGGCGCCTCGCTGAACTTGCGCGAAACGCCCGACTCCCAGCCGAACGACTCGCAGACCGCATAGCTGGTCGTCAAGGGCATGACCGTGGCGGCCAGCACCGATGCGCCGAAGAGCCCGAAGGCGAAGAGCCCCTTGGCGAAGTCGCCGGCGACCGGTGCCAGCGCCAGGGCCGCCTGGTCGGCGCTCTCGATGGTGATCCCGCGCGGGAAGATGGTCACCGCGGTCACGATCACGATGAAGAGCGCGATGGCATTGGTCCAGATGCCGCCGAGCACCGCGTCGGCGCGCTCGAACGGCAGCTCCTCTGGCCCGAGCCCCTTGTCGGCGACCGAGGACTGAAGGTAGAAGAACATGTACGGCGTGACGGTGGTGCCCACCATCGCCACCATCAGGAGCAGGGTGTTTGGCTCCAGCGAGACCGATGGCGTGAGCAGCGCTCGTCCTACCTCGCCCCAGTCAGGCCCGGCCACGAAGGCGCTCACCACGTAGGCGCCGAAGATGACCGCCACCGACAGGAAGACGCGCTCGACAACGCGGTAGCTGGCGAAAACGACCAGTGCCCAGATGCCGGCCGCCACGATCGGCACCGTCGCATAGCGCGGGATGCCGAAGATCTCCAGCGCCGCGGCCGCACCCGCGAACTCAGCCACGATGTTCGCCCCGTTCGCGATCAGCAGCACGACCATGGCGAAGAGGGTCCAGCGGACCCCGAAGTCGTCTCGGATCAGGTCGCCCAGCCCCTGCCCCGAGACCGCCCCCATGCGCGCCGCCATCTCGAGCACTACGACCAGCAGGATGGTCGTGATCGGAAATATCCAGAGCAGGGAGAGCCCCGTCTCGGCGCCGAGCACGCTGTAGGTGGCGATGCCGCCTGCGTCGTTGCCGGCCAGCCCTGCGATCAGGCCCGGACCCAGGACGCCCAGGAACGCCATCACCCCGGTCCGATGGATGCGGAAGTTCGGCAGGCGCTGCCGGATCGAGCGGCGCGCGCGTCGAATGGCCCGGGGTACGCGAAGACCGGTGGTCACGGAGCGCTCATCGCTCGTCGGCCGGCTCGAAGACCTCGGGCAGCCGCTTGCGCCAGCCCTCGCCGAGCGCTCGCTCAAGTGCGTCGTCGACGGTGACGATGCCCCGCATCCGACCATCCTCGTCAACGACCGGAAGCGCCAGCAGGTTGTAGCGAGCGATCGCGGCACCGACCTGCTCCGCGTCAAGGCCGAGCTGAACGCTGATCGGTTCAGGCCGCATGAACTCGCGTACCGGCGTCTCGGGTGGAGCGACGATCAGCCCGCGCAGCGTGATCGTGCCGACCAGCGTCCCATCGGTATCGGCCACGTAGAGGTAGTAGACGTGGTCGGCATCGGGGTGGAGCTCCCGGAGCTGGTCGATCACCTCCTGCGCCGTCTCCTCGAGGCGTACCGTGATGTAGTCGGTCGTCATCAACCCACCGGCGGTCTCCTCGCCGTACGCGAGCAGTTCGCGGACATCTGACGCCTCCTCGGGCTGCATCAGACCCAGCAGCTCCTCCTGGCGCTCATCCGACAGGTCCGCCATCAGGTCGGCCGCTTCGTCGGGCCCCATCTCCTCGAGGATGTCGGCCGCGCGCTCAGGTGTAAGGGCCTCGAGCAGGTCCACCTGGTCGTCGGCGTCGAGCTCCTCGAACACGTCGGCAGCGCGTTCGTCGTCGAGCGCCGCAAGGATCCCGGCCCGGTCGCGCGGGGCGAGCTGCTCGACGATGTGGGCCACGTCCGCCGGGTGCAGCGTGGCCAGCGCCTGATGCGGGATGCGCAGCTTCAGGCTGGACACGCTCGACTCGACGGGGTCCACGTCCTCCCACTGGATGTAGTTCTCGGCCTCGATCCCCAGCGCTCGTGCCAGCCGCTCGCCGGGCCCGGAGAGGCCGAGACGGCGGAGAATCCCCGCCAGCCCGACATCGACCGCCACCAGGCGCAACCGGCCATCGACCGGCGCCAGCTGGATATCGTTGACGCGCACGATCTTGCGGTCCTCGACGTCCACGATCTGCTTGTCGAGCAGGTTGAGCCAGAGGCGGATCTCGTCGGGGCGCTGGCGGAAGCTGGTGATATCGATGCTCGAGGTGTGCAGCCGCGCCCCGGTGGTGTCGATCGCCTCGACGTCACTCCACGGCAGGAAGATGTCGCGACCGCCGGCAACGCGCACCACCACGCCGGTGACCGGCGGGTACTCCTCGCCGAGAGCCACGATCAGATCGCGGACCTTGCCAAAGGCGCCGCCGTCCCGGTCGCGGACCGGCCGGCCGACAAGTTGGCTCAGGAAGAGCATGAACAACCACCTCGCTTCTCGCGTCGGCTGAGTGACGTCGCGCGCAGGTGGTCGTGAAAGTGGCGGGTTGCGAAGCGGGAGTCCGACGCTAGGCGGTGGCCCCCGCACCCGTTATCGGCCTCGGGCGCGCACAGATTTGACTACCGGAACAGTCGTCCACCGTGGATCGGATGCGCCTCGGTGCTGGCTTGGCGAGCTCGATGGCCGCGCGGGCGTCGAGCCGGGCTGATTCTAAACCGATATGCCGCGCGTCGGAACCCCGGTCACCGGCCCCCGAGAGCAGGGTCCGCGAGCGAGGGCGCGTCCTCCAACGCGGCGCGGGTTCGGGCGCGGTGGCGTGCCACCTTGGCCTGGTTGCCGCAGGTGCGCATGTCGCACCAGCGTCGTCGCCCGGTCGGCGAGCGATCGACGAACACGAGGCGGCATGCGTCGTTGTCGCAGATGCGGAGTCGGTCTGGGACGTCGTCGGCGAGGAACTGCGCCAGCGAACTGGCAATCGTGGCGCGCGCCTGGTCCAGGCGGTCGCCCACCTGCGCGAAGGCGTACCGCGCCCCGTCCGTTTCGGCCTCCAGCTGGTGGTAGTGCAGGCCGTGCCGCAGGATGTGGTTCAGCCGCCGAAGCTGGATCCTGGTAGGGCGTCCCCGCGCTGCCACCTCGGTGGAGATGGCGCGCAGAACATCCCGAAGGTGCCGAAACCGCTCGAGCCGTCGCGCCGCCTCGACCGGATCGCGACGGAGCCGGGATGCTTCCGCGGACTGCCCACGGTCGCTGATGAGACGCTGCGCACGCAGCCAGGCGAGCAGGGAGTCGGTGTCGGGGACCCGGTCCTCCACGATCCCGCGGGTGTACGCCAGGGTATTGGCGAACGCGACGAACAGTTCCTCACCCTGGGCAGGCTCGTGGGGACCGGCGACGTCGGGGGCGCGTTCGGACATGGTGTAACCATTGTAAGCGCCTTGACAAGTTACAGACATGGCCGTACTATCTGCATGTAACCAGTTATCAGTCGTGCGGCAGTTACATCGCCGCAATGGGAGCAGGAGACATGTTGGAGCTGGTGCTGATCGTATCGATCATCGTCTTGTTCGACCTCGCCGCGTTGCGATGGGGAGCGGATAGTTCCTCGCGCGACGGATCGGGCCGAGGGATCTGAGTCGTTTCGTTTGAAGTCATCAAGCATCGAGCCCGAATGACGGGCTTGCGTTGAACCTGGAGGTCACCACCATGAGCCGAGGAGCCAGTTACCTCGGTCTGCTCGCCGCGCTGAAGCAGGAAGAGATCCTTCGCGAGGCGCGCCGCCACCAGCACCCAACCACGGTCATCGAGAGCCGCCACCGGCGCTCGCTGCGGGCCAGCCTGCTCCGCGCACTCCGCACCCGCCGGGCCTAGCGCCCCTCAGTCCCGCAACAGAGGGCCCGATCCCGACGAGGGGTCGGGCCTCTTGCATGCCCGTAGAATGACCGGCATGCCGCGACCCAGGGCCGTATCGCGCTCTCCCGAACCGGTCGTCACCAACGCGGAGCTGGCCCGCATCTTCAGCGAGATCGCAGACATGCTGGAGATCTCGGGAGAGCTGGTCTACAAGTCGGTCGCCTATCGGCGCGTCGCGGACGCCGTCGAGCGCTGGCCCGAAGATGTCGCCACCCTCTTCCGCCACGGGACGCCGCCGAAGGTGCCCGGGGCCGGGCCGGCGCTCAGCGCCAAACTCGCGGAGCTGTCCGAGACGGGCCGGCTAGCGTACCACGATCGCCTGCGGAGCCAGGTTCCGGTGGGCCTGCTCGACGTTCTGCGCGTCCCCGGGATCGGGCCGCGCACCGCTCGCCTGCTGCATACCGAGCTCGGCATCGACTCTCTCGATGCGCTGCGTGTCGCAGCCGAGGCGGGGGCCTTGCGCGGGCTGAAGGGCCTCTCGGCGCGCACCGAGGAGAGCATCCTGGCCGGCATGGCGCGACTGGCTGACCGTGAGCTCCGTCTCCTGCTGCACGACGCGGATCGCCTGGCGTCCGGACTGGTCGAGCAGCTTCGCGATGTGCACGGGGTTCGACAGATGGAGCCCGCCGGCTCGCTGCGGCGTCGGGAGGCGACCATTGGCGACCTGGATCTCCTGGCGGCCACTGACGACCCGGCGGCGCTGATTGCCGCATTCGGTGCCCTCTCCGCGGTGGGACGCGTGCTCAGCGCGGGGACGGACAAGTCGAGTGTCCTGCTCGCCTCGGGGACCCAGGTGGACCTGATGGTCTGCGCGCCGGCGGCGTGGGGGAGCCACCTCGTGCATTTCACCGGCAGCCGTGCGCACAACGTGGCGCTCCGCGGAATGGCGCTGGAGTTGGGGCTCTCCCTCTCCGAGAAGGGCTTCACGGTGCTCCATAGCGGTGCGCTCCTGCCGGCGGCCTCCGAGAGCGACGTCTACGAGCGCCTGGGACTTCCCTGGATCGCGCCGGAGCTGCGCGAGGACGCCGGCGAGATCGCCGCCGGGCTGGCCGGCACGCTTCCCGAGCTGGTCACCGCCGATGACCTGCGCGGCGACACCCACGTCCACTCGAACTGGACCGATGGTGTCGACTCGATCGAGGCGATGGCACAGGCGGCTCGCGCCAGGGGTCACCACTGGATGTTGCTCACCGATCACTCCCCGTCGCTCGGGATCACCCGCGGCCTGACCGCCGATCGGGTGGCCGAACAGGGCGTGGAGCTGGCCCGACTGAATGCGCTGCTTGCGCCGTTCCGGATCCTGCACGGAACCGAGATGGAGATCCGCGCCGACGGCAGCCTCGACTACCCCGACGAGATGCTGGCGCGATTCGACCTGGTCCTCGCCAGCGTGCACACGGCGCGCGGCCAATCCACCGAGCAGCTGACCCGGCGTACGCTGGCCGCGATCGAGAATGAGCACGTGGACGTGATCGCGCATCCGACTGGGCGGATCGTCAATCGCCGCGACGCGGTCGACCTCGAGTGGCCGCGCATCTTCGAGGCGGCGGGGCGTACCGGGACGGCCCTCGAAGTCAAGGGCAGCCCGCGTCTTGACCTCGGCGACTCGCTGGCGCGCGGGGCGGGGGCGGCCGGTGCGCGCCTGACGCTGGCCAGCGACGCGCACCGCACCGAGGAGCTCGATCAGCTCGCGTACGCCGTCGCCACCGCTCGGCGTGCCTGGGCGACCGCTCCGCAGGTGCTGGGCACGCGGACCGCAGATGCGCTGCTGGAGATGATGCGTTGACCACCGGGGGCGTCGGGCAGGCACGGTGGCAGGCCGCCCTGCGGCGTGTCGACCGCCCCGAGGCGGTCGCACTCTCCCTGGTGCTCGCCGCGCTGGCCACCTGGGGGTGGATCGCCGCGCCGTTCTGGCTGGCCGCGGTGATCGCGCTCCAACTGATCGTGGGCGGGATTGGCACGGTGGTGATCCTCGGGCCGGTCCGGCCGGTGTTCGGCTTCGCGCGCTATGCGACCCCGGCCGTCGCAGCCGTCGCGGTCACCCTCCTCGGACGGCTCCTCACTGGCAGCACGCTCATCGCCGCTGCGCCGATCGCCGCGCTGGGGCTGCTGGCGGTCACCTGGTCCGAGCTGCGGCTGCCTGACGGCCGCGCACCCCGTCTGATGGTCGAGCTGACCTCGGTGGGGATCTGCTTCGCCATGGCCGCCGGGATCGGTGCCATCTTCGTGCGGAGCTCTTGGCCACCGAGCGTCATCCTCGTCGTGATCGCCCTCGCCGTGCCGGCGCTCCGGTCGTCCGAACTGCGCGGACGCTACGGCGTTCAGGCCGTGGGACAGGCCGTGCTTCACCTCCTGGCCGTAGCCCAGCTGGGCGTCGCGCTCGCGGTGCTGCACCTCCCCGGCGTCGTCGGGGCGGCGATTCTGGCGCTCGGCTTCCATGCCTGGGCCGGCGCTGCGGAGGCGCTCGACGCGGGGGCCTCCGGACGGGCCGTCCTTGCCGAGTTCGGGACGCTGGCGCTCCTTGGACTGGCCGTCGCGATCCTGCTGCACACCGGCTGACCCGCCAGCGCCGCTCCACGCAGGGGCTTCGCGTTGACACCCCTGACCGGCTCTGCTACAACAAGGCGCCTTTCGACCCGGTGAGCCCACTGCAGGGGGATCGATCGCGCTGTTTACCGCCTTCGGAGACGTTGGGAGACGATGACGCTCGGGGAGACGGAGACCACCAACCGGCAGCGGCGCCACCTGACCGAGCTCGCCATCCAGCAGGCGACGCGACGCGAGTGGGAGGCGGCCGTCCAGAGCAACCGCGAGCTTCTCGAGCTCGGCGGTGACACTGACGGGTACAACCGTCTAGGCAAGGCGCTGGCGGAGCTCGGGCGCCACGCGGAGGCCCTCGAGGCGTACGAAGGGGCGCTGACCCGCGACGCCACCAACCAGATTGCGCGGCGCAACGTCGAGCGGCTGCGGGTGATCGCAGACGGGGAGGTGGATGTCGGCGACGGCAAGCAGGCGCGGGGCGCTGCCGCGCACTTCATCGAGGAGATGGGCAAGACCGGCCATGCCCGTCTGATCAACCTGCCGCCAGCCAAGCAGCTCGCCCCGCTTTCGCCCGGCGACAGCGTGGAGCTCACCCTCGACGGATCGCAGCTCCTCGCCCGGGTGGGCGGGATCGAGATCGGCCATGTCGAGCCGCGAGTCGGCGCCCGACTGGCCAAGTTGATGAAGGGCGGCAACCGCTACGAGGCGGCCATCACCACCGTCGACCGCACCGACGTGCGGGTGTTCATCCACGAAGCGTTCGCGCACCCATCGAACTTCGGCAAGGTCTCCTTCCCGGCGAGCGCAACGGCGAGGGTGGGCGACGTCCGACCGTACATGAAGGGCACCGCGCTCCGCTACGATGGTGACGAGGAGGAGGCCGAGGAGAACGAGGAGGAGTCCGAGGAGGTCGAGGAGCTCGACACCAGCCTTCCGGAGTTCACCGCGGAGCCCGATCTCGAGGAAGAGCTGCTCGAAGAACCGTAGGAGCCGATGAGCGAGGCAGACCGGAAGCGACTCGATTCAGTCGTCCTCCCGCGGCGCCTCCCCGGCCTGGCGCTCCTGGAGCGCTACTTCCCGTCCCCGGCCGACAACCAGCTCGATGCCGAGCTCGCCGCCTTCGCCAGGCCCGGCGACACGGTCCTCGATCCATGGGCGGGGACCGGGTGGACCGCCAGGCGGGCCGTCGCGCGCGGCATGCGGGTAGTGGCCGCCGATCCCAGCCCCTTCGCGCAGCTCGCTGCACACGCATTCCTGCTCGCTCCGGAACCGGCAGCGCTGGACGCGGCATTCAACCAGCTCGCGTCATCACGTCGCGTCGATGTGCCCCTGCGACAGCACATCGAGGAGCTGTACTCCACGCGGTGCGCCGTATGCCGGCGGCCGGTGGTGGGCGAGCAGTTCATCTGGCCCCGGGATGGCGATGCACCCGGCCGCAAGATCTACCGCTGCGCCAACTGTGACACCTCGGGCGGGCCCGTCGAGCGGGTTGCCTCGGTCGATGACGCGGACCTGGCCAAGTTAGGCATCGATCGCCCGGCGGCCGCGGATAACGCCGCTCTGCCCGTCCTCGATGCGGCCGCCGACGCGGAGGACGACCTGCCTCCCGCACCGGTCGGACTTACCGGTGAACCGGATCCGTCCGATGAGGCTGGTGGCACGCTCGGTGAAGCGGGTGGCCCGCCCCCGCCCCCACAGGCCGCGGTCGATCCGCCGACCGGCTCAGTGCGCGCCAGCCGACCACGATTCGCCTCAACCGTGCACCCCGATCCCGCCCCGCAGGCCGCCATCGACATCCGTCAGAGCCTGCACTACCAGCAGCTCCGCGACCGCTTCCCGGTTCTCGACGGTCGTGCCGAGCTCGTCGAGGAGCTGCTCGACCTGTACACGCCGCGCAACCTCTACGCGCTGCAGACGATCGCCAACAAGATCGAGACCGAGTTCCGAGATCAACCGCTGACCGCGGTATTCCGGCTCGCGCTGGCCGCCTGCCTGCTGCCAGGCAGCCGGCTGAACGGGTATCCGGGGCGCGTGGCATCCCTGCGCATCACGGGCGGGCACGTGCGGCAGCCGGCGTCGCGACACCAGCGCGAGGTGAACGTGTGGCGGCTCTTCGAGGCTGCCGTGCGCGACGTGCGCACCGCCATCGCCGCGCTCGGGCGCGACCGACGCAGCGCCCGGTTTGCCGCCGACCTCGAGGAGCTCGGGGGCGTGGGGGCGGCGAATCTGCTCTGGATCCGATGCCGACCGGCGGTGGTCGGCCAGTACCTGCCGCCGGCAGGGATCGACTTCGTCCTCGGCTCGGTCCCGCCCGCGGCGAGCGTCGACGAGATGAGCTTCGAGTACCTGGCCACCGCCTGGCTCCTTGGACGGGAGGCGGCCGAGACGCTTCGACTGGAACCGCTCTTCGGCACCATCGCCCCGCGCTCAGAGTCGGCCGAGCCGACCGCCCTGCGACACGCGCTCGCCTCGGCGGCCGAGGCCCTCAGGCCGGGTGGCTGGTGCAGCATGCTGATGGAGGGCGCGGACCTCGATCGGATCCTGTCGGTGGCCGTCGCCGGAGCGGCCGCGGAGCTCGACCTGGTGGACGTGATCCATCGCGAGTCGATCCGTTCGGGAGACGCGGTGACGCTCCACTTCCACAAGCCCTCGGAGGAGGACCGTCTCCGCGAGGCGGTGCTGCCGGACGCGCTGCGGTTGGGCGCCGAGGACGGACACCTGACCTATCCCGAGTTGGCCGAGGCGATCGACCGTGCCGCCACCGCCCTCCTGCGCGAGCGCGGTGAACCCGCCGGACTGGTCCGCATCGCCGCCGCGGTTCTGGTCGAGCTGCAGCGGTCGGGGCTGCTGCGCCGGATTGCCGCAAGCCGCGGTGGCGTACCGCAACTGGCAGACCGCGGCGAGGTCGAGGAGGGCGACCCGACGCCGGTGGAGAGCGGCGAAGACGAGCGCAGCGACCCGCTTGGGCAGACCGGGGCGGCGCTCTTGCCGACCCTGCTTCGCGAGGAGCTGCGTCGGGACGATCACCCGTCGCTGGTGCGTGTCGCGGACGGCGAGCGACCGCTCTGGTGGTTGCGGCAGGAGGAGTTGGCCGAATCGCCGCTTGCCGATCGCGTCGAGTGGGCAGCCGTATCGATCCTGGCGACTGCGGGCCGCCTCGACGAGGCGGCATTCTTCGAGCGCGTCTACGCCCTCTTCCCGGGATTGCAGGCGCCCGACGAGGAGCTGGTGCGGGCGTGCCTGGCGGCGTACGCGTCGGTCGGGGAGCGCGGACAGCTGCGCAGCGAGGAGGATCTCTCGCAGCGCGCGGACGACCACGCTCGCGTCATCGGCGCGCTCATCGACTACGGACATCGCCTCGGACTTCGGGTCTGGGTGAGCAAGCGAGAGCAGGAACGTCCCTATGCCGGGACCACGCTGGGAGATCGGCTACGCGATGACGAGCGACGCGCGTACCTGCCGCTCATCATCCGAGCGCCGGGAGAGCCGCTGGCGGCGGTCGACGCCATCTGGTACCTGCGCGGCAAGCTCGCCTTCATGTTCGAGGTCGAGTGGACGGCGATGCTCGGCGAGCCGATCCTGCGCCGTGGTCGCCAGATCGATCCGAGTGACCAGCAGGCGCGCTTTTGCGTGATCCCGGCCGAGCGGACCGAGCTGGTTCGTCTCAAGCTCGAGCGCTCGCCGTGGCTTCGCGCGGAGGTCGCGCGCCAGAACTGGCACTTCCTGAAGTGGCAGCACCTCGACACGCTGATCGAACGGGACGGTGCCGGCTTGGACTGGCTTGAGCCGATGCTCGGGCTCGACCCGCTGATCGAACGGGGCGGTGAGCAGCTCACCATGTTCGGGGAGTGAGCCCGATCGCTCCCGTTGACCGATCGGGGTAGACTCGATCGCGGGAGTGTCGCGGTTCCCCCCTGCGGCACTCCCGTCTTACGCCGGCGGTCGCCGCGTCACTCGGCAGAGCGCTTTGGACCACCGGCCCGCCGGCCGAGAGCGCGGCGGACCACGGTCATCACCTCGCTCACGTAGGGCTCTCCCTGCCCGGTCTGGATGGCGTGGTTGAGGCACCCATCGATGTGATCCTCGAGCAGGAGCAGGGCCACGCCGTCGGCGGCTGCGGTCAGCGCCTCGACCTGCTGCAGGATGTCGAGGCAGTACGCCTCGTCCTCGACCAGCCGCTGGATCCCGCGCGCCTGGCCCTCAATGCGGCGCAGGCGGTTCAGCAGGTCGCGCTGGTCCTTGGTGTACGAGTGCCGGAAGTGCCCGGTCGGCTCTGAGGTCGTGTCCATACTCGGGGGTAGTATGCGGAGCAGGACCCGCGCGGGTCAACCGGTCGAATCGGCTCGGTCTCCGGTTCGCGCTACCATGCCCCGAGCATGCCCGATCTTGAACGCCACGAGCTGATCAGCCCGATTGATCGTGTCCTGGTCATCTTCAGCCACCCCGACGACGCCGAGTTCTCGGCCGCGGCAACGATCGCCCTGCTCGCCTCGTCTGGGGCCACCGTCGACTACCTGGTGACGACCGACGGCGGCAAGGGGACCGAGGACACGTCGGTGACGCCCGCGCAGCTCTCCGCCACCCGCGAGACAGAGCAGCGAGCCGCAGCCGACCTCCTCGGAGTCGGCGAGATCGTCCACCTCGGCTACCCCGATGGGTACCTGGTCCCGTCGCTCGAGCTGCGGCGAGACATCGCGCGGGTGATCCGGCGACTGCGGCCTGACGTGGTGATCGCCCAGAACCCGGTCCGTCGGATGGACGGCAACCCGTTCATCGGGCACCCCGACCACCTGGCTACAGGGGAGGCGACGCTCGCTGCGGTCTATCCCGCGGCGCGCGATCGCCTCAACTTCCCGGAGCTGATCGACGAGGGACTGGAGCCGTGGAAGGTCCGACAGGTGCTCGTCTCCGGGGTTGAGCGACCGAACCTCTACCTCGACGTATCGAACACCTTCAAGGTGGGGCTCACGGCGCTGATGGAGCACGCCAGCCAGATCGCCGACCCGCAGGCCGTCGCCGAACGCATGCGTCAGCGCGCCGAAGAGCTGGGGAGCGTCGCCGGGATGCCGCTCGCCAACGCCTTCCTCTCGATCCTGCTCACGTGACAGGGGCACGACCGCGATGATGCGGCACTGGGGCTCGGGCGGAGAGGGGCCGAATCTGCGCGCCAGGCCGGGAAGCGGGCCGGCCACCTTCCGTCAGATCGTGGGCTTCTTCGCGCCGTATCGCCGGCGCCTGTGGGTGATCGCCGGGCTGATCGTGCTGACCGTGAGCGTGGGCGTCGTCAACCCGATCCTGCTCAAGCTGATCATCGACAACCTGCTCGGTCCCAAGGACGTGGGGCTCCTCTGGCTGCAGACCGGGCTGATGGTGGTGCTGCCGATCGTGTCGAGCCTCCTCGGGGTCTGGCAGTCATACCTTTCCAACGTGGTCGGGCAGCGCGTCATGGACGACCTGCGGCTCGCTCTCTACAGCCATCTGCAGTGGATGCCGCTGCGCTTCTTCACCGATACGCGCACCGGTGAGATCCAGAGCCGGATCGGCAATGACGTCAACGGTGTCCAGTCGGTGGTCACCGACACGGCCGCCTCGCTGTTGGCCAACTTTGCGACCGTCGCCACCACCGTGATCGCGATGCTGATCCTCGACTGGCGACTGACCGTCCTGAGCCTGGGCATGCTGCCAGTCTTCGCCTACATCACCTACCGCGTCGGGAAGGTGCGCCGCGTGGTGAGCGGGGCCACGCAGCGCTCGCTCGCCGAGGTGAGCGCGATCACCCAGGAGTCGCTCTCCGTCTCGGGGATCCTCCTCTCCAAGACCTTCGGCCAGCAGCGGGCCAGCATCGCGAAGTTCGGCCGCGAGTCTCGCCGGCTGGGTGATCTGCAGATCCGCCAGCAGATGATCGGGCGCTGGTTCTTCGCCCTGATCGGCACCTTCTTCTCGATCGCGCCGGCCCTTGTCTACATGCTGGCCGGCAACCTCATCATCGGCGGTGACACGAGCGTCTCGGTGGGCACCATCGTCGCCTTCACCACGCTGCAGAGCCGGCTCTTCTTCCCGCTCGGCCAGCTGATGAACGTCCAGGTCGAGATCCAGGGCGCGCTGGCCCTGTTCGATCGGATCTTCGAGTATCTGGAGATGCGCCCCGAGATCACCGATGCGCCCGATGCGCTGACCCTCGACCCCGCCACGCTGCGCGGCGAGGTCCGATTCCGGAACGTGTCCTTTGCCTACCCGCCGTCCGCCGCCCAGGCGCTCGCGCAGGCCGATGCCGACGCGGCGGAGGCCGATGGGCTCGCCGTCCCGATCCCCACCCGGCCGTTCGGCATCAGCGACATGGAGTTCACCGCCCGTCCGGGTGAGCTGGTTGCGCTGGTGGGCCCGTCAGGAGCCGGAAAGACGAGCGCCACCTACCTGATCCCACGCCTGTACGACGTGACCGATGGGGCGGTCGAGATCGACGGGATCGACGTCCGGCGGATCCGGCTCGAGTCGCTCGGCCGGTCGATCGGGGTGGTCACCCAGGAGACCTACCTGTTCCACGCCTCGGTGCTGGAGAACCTGCGCTACGCCCAGCCCGAGGCCTCCATGGAAGAGGTCGAGGCGGCTGCCCGTGCCGCCGCCATCCACGACCGCATCGCCGAGCTTCCCGAGGGGTATGAGACGCTGGTCGGCGAGCGCGGCTACAAACTCTCCGGCGGCGAGAAGCAGCGCGTGGCGATCGCGCGGGTGCTGCTCAAGGATCCGCGAATCCTGCTGCTCGATGAGGCGACCAGCGCGCTCGACACGGTCAGCGAGCGGCTCATCCAGGCCGGTCTCAACCGTCTGACCGAGGGTCGCACCACGATCGCCATCGCGCATCGCCTCTCGACCATCCTGCGGGCGGACCAGATCCTGGTGATCGATCGCGGCCGGATCGTCGAGCGCGGCACCCACCACGAGCTGCTGCGGCAGGAAGGGCTGTACGCGCGGCTCTACCACGAACAGTTCGAGTCCGCGGCGCAGGTCCCGGCATGAGCACCGGGTGCTGCGACGAGGCCGGCTACGTGGCCTCCACCGATTGGCCATCGGACGTGTCGCCGGTCCTGTACGAGCAGCTCGAGCAGCTCGGCTTCGCCGGCCGCTCAGTGCTGGAGATCGGCTGTGGCCACGGGCGCCTGCTGATCGGTGCGCTGCTTGGCGGAGGCACCCACGCGACAGGCGTGGAGCTTGATCCCGATGCGCTCGCGGAGGCACGAGAGCGCGCCGAGGAGGCCGGTGTCGGAGAGCGCTGCGAGCTGCTCGAGGGCGACGGTGCCGAGCTCGAGTTGAGGCCGCACGACCTGGTGGTACTGGACCGGGTCATCTGCTGCTACGCCGACGGTGAGCGGCTGGTCGAGCGCTCGGCGGCGTTGGCCGGCGCGATCTTGGCGATGACCATTCCCGAGTCGCGCGGACTGCGCGGAGCGTGGAATCGGCTGCTCTACCCCCTGGGCAACCTGCTCGACCGCCTGCGCAGAGAGGACCGGGTCTACCTCCACGACGTGCGCCGCATCGAGGCGCGGCTGGTCGTGGCCGGCTTCAGACTCCACCACCGGGAGTGGTTGGGGAAGTGGTACCTCGGGATCTACCTGCGGGCGCCGGCGCAATGAACGAATCGGCAGGGCAGACCAACCGCCTGGCCGGCGAGACGAGTCCGTATCTGCTCCAACACGCACATAACCCGGTCGACTGGTATCCATGGGGTCCCGAGGCTCTGGAGCGGGCGCGCCGCGAAGATCGGCCGATCTTCCTGTCGATCGGCTATTCCGCCTGCCACTGGTGCCACGTCATGGAGCGCGAATCGTTCGAAGACCCGACCATCGCCGCGCAGATGAACCGCGATTTCGTGGCGATCAAGGTCGATCGCGAGGAGCGGCCCGACCTCGACGACATCTATATGGCGGCCGTGCAGACCATGACCGGCAGCGGTGGCTGGCCGATGAGCGTCTTCCTGACGCCCGATCTCGAGCCGTTCTACGGCGGCACCTACTTCCCGCCCGAGGACCGGCATGGGATGCCGGGCTTCCCCCGGGTGCTGGCCGGCGTGGCTGATGCCTTCCAAACTCGGCGGGAGGACGTGGTCGCCCAGGGCAAGCAGCTGGCCGCGCTCCTGCGTGAGCAGCTCGATGTGCGCAGCGGGACCGCCGACCCGGAGCTGCCGCACCTTGCGGCCGCCGCGACCAGCCTGGCCCGCGCCTTCGATGCCACCCACGGCGGCTTCGGCGGCGCGCCGAAGTTCCCCGCGCCGATGACGCTCGAGTTCCTGCTGCGAGCGTGGCGCCGCAGCGGCGACGCCGCGACGCTGCGAATGGTCACCCACACCCTTGACCGGATGGCGGATGGAGGCATCCACGATCAGCTGGGCGGCGGCTTCGCCCGCTACAGCACCGATGCCCGCTGGCTGGTTCCGCACTTCGAGAAGATGCTCTACGACAACGCGCTGCTTGCCCACTGCTACCTGGAGGCCTTCCGAGCGACAGGGCAGGACCGATACGCCCGCGTGGCGGCCGACACCCTCGACTTCATGCTCCGCGAGCTGCAGACCGATGACGGCGGGTTCGCCTCGGCGCTCGATGCCGACACGGAGGGCGAGGAGGGGCGGTATTACGTCTGGGAACACGACGAGTTCATGGCTGTCCTGGCGGCATCCGGCCTGGACACGGGCCAGGCGGCTTCGCTGGCCGAGATGTGGGGGGTGACGCCCGCAGGGAACTGGGAAGGACGAACGGTGCTGTGGGCGGCCGGCGCGGTGGTGGATGGGGCGCTGGTCGAGCGCGGCCGCATGGCGTTGCTGGCGGCGCGCGAGGGGCGCGTGCGCCCCGGCCGCGATGAGAAGCAGTTGGCCGCGTGGAACGGGATGGCGCTTCGCGCCGTGGCGACCGGCGCCCTGGTCCTCGGTCACGATCGGTACCTCGAGGCGACCAGGCGCGTGGCCGGGTTCATCCGCGCGGCGCTGCTGCGAGATGACGGCCGCCTGTGGCGCACCTCGCGGGACGGCACGGCCCATACGCCCGGCTTCTGCGAGGACTACGCCAACCTCGCCGATGGCCTGCTGGGGAGTTACGCGGCCACCGGTGACGATGCCGATCTGCAGCTCGCGACATCGCTGATGGACCGCGCGGTGGCCGAGTTCTGGGATTCGGAGAGCGGGACCTTCTACGACACCGGCCCCGAGCACGATCTGGCGGTGACGCGTCCGCGCTCGCTGATCGATGGCGCCACGCCGGCGGCCAACTCGGTCGCGGCCGACGTCCTCCTGCGGCTGGGGCTCCTCGCCGGCGACCCCGATTACGATCGTCGCGCCCGGAGCATCCTGCGCGCGGCAGCGCCGGCCTTCGCCTCCCGCCCGAGCCAGTTCGGCCGGATGCTGTGCGCCGCTGACCGGTCGCTGGGGGAGCCGATCGACGCGGTGATCGCCGGCGACCCGCTCGACCCGCACGCGATCGCCATCCGACGTGCCGTCGCGCAGCCGTACGCGCCCAACCTCGTGATCGCGCCACTCGACCCAACGAGCGCGCTCGATGAGATGGCGCTCTTCGCTGGCAAGACGGCCCGCGGCGGTGTCCCGACCGCCTACGTGTGTCGCGGCTACGCCTGTGACGAGCCGACGAGCGACCCGCAGCGTGCGGCCGCCCAGGTCGCGGCGATGGCGTCGGGGAGGCCGGTGTGACGGCTGGCCTCCGTCGCGCATCAGCCGTCGCGCTGCTGGCCATGGTCCTGCTTGCCAGCTGCTCGGCACCGTCGCCGAGTCCCTCGCCGACGAAGGAACCGACGCCGATCCCATCACCGAGCCTTGCGCCGACGGCCAGCCCCTCGCCGACGATCGAACCGACGCCGATCCCGATTCCGCTCGACGCCGAGCTGCTGGCGAGTCGGTTCACCGTGCTGCTGCTCGGCGAGGACTCCAGCCTCGCGCGTCGCAGCGGCGGTACCACGATCACCCGCACCGACACCATGATGGTCGTCAGCGTCAGCGCCGACCGCTCCAGCGTGGTGGCGCTCTCCGTCCCGCGCGACACGGTCGATATCCCCCTCGGCGATGGGCGGATCTATCGCGGCAAGATCAACGGCATCGCCTACGAGCTCGGACTGGACGCGGCTCGCGACGCGATGGCAGCCCTGCTCGGGATCGAGATCGATGCCTACCTGCAGATCGACATGGACGATTTCGCGTGGATGGTGGACGCGGTCGGCGGGGTGGAGGTGGAGGTCGCGGCTCGCCTCTACGACCCCCGCATCGGGGTCGACCTCCAGCCAGGTCCCGCGCACCTCGACGGCGCCCAGGCGCTCGCCTACGTTCGCACGCGCAGCGACAGCGACTATGCGCGCGCGGCACGAGCGCAGCAGGTCATCGTGGAACTTGCCCGCCGCTGGGTGTCGCCCGGCACCGGCTCGGCACGCATCGGCCTGCTGACCCACCTGGGTTCGTTGCAGACCGATATCGAGTTGCGGCAGCTGCCAACCCTGGTCGAGATCGGGCGGCGATCGACCGACGCCGCGGTCACCGCGATGGTGCTGGAGCCGCCCCGCTTTGCCTATTTCGTGGGAATCGAGCCCGGGACGGCGCGTGGCTGGGTCATGATCCCGAACGTTGCCGAGATGCGCGCTCTGGCCCGCTCGCTCATCGGCGACTGAGGCTGGCGGCCCGGCGGTTCCCGGCGAGGCTCAGCGCGCAGCTGCGATGAGGGTGTCGCGCGTACCGCACCGGTAGCACGACTCATCGGCGGCGCGAATCGAGGCGCCGCAGTTGGCGCACGACGCCACCAGGTCCGACTCGCAGACGGTGCAGTAGACCGCGCCCGCCGGATAGGCGATGCCATCGTTGGGGCAGTAGACGACACCGCGAGCCGCTTCAATCGCCCCATCCGGTGCCTTCGGCAGCTGCAGGGTCGGCAACACGGCGCTCTCCGCGTTGATGCCGACCTGGCTCACCCGCAGGTACCCGATCACCAGCCACAGCAGGTAGAGGCCGATCAGGCCCAGCAGCGCAAAGGGAAAGAGCGTGGCGGCCAGGCCGCCGATGTCGTTGGCGACGTACTCGATCAGGTCGCGGATGGCATCCATGGCGCGGCGATTCTAGCATCGGTGCTGCGCTACACTCGGCCAAATCGCGACCCCGAGGACCATGCCCCGTCCCCGCCTCGATCCCCATACGCCGCTCACCGAGCTGCACGTCCACCTCGGGGCAGCCGTCACGCCGGCAGTCATGTGGGGGATCGCCCACGCGCAGGGGATCCGGCTGCCGAGCAAGGACTACTGGGCCTTCCGCGACCTGATCACGGTCGGGCGGCGACGCCGACATAGCTTCCAGGGCTACCTGGACCTCTTCCACTGGACCGAGCTGATCCAGTCGAGCCCGCTGGCCGTCGAGCGCAGCGTGTACGAGGTGATCGGCGGGGCCTATCGCAAGAGCAACATCACCCGGATCGAGCTGCGCTTCAATCCGATGAAGCGCAACCGCGGCGGCGAGCAGGACCTGGATCACATCATCGCGGCCGCGGTGCGCGGCATGGACCGCGCCGTGCTCGAGTACCCGCAGGTCGCTGCCGGTCTGATCCTGTGCCTGGACCGTGCGTTCAGCCGAGAGCTCAACGAGATCATCGCCACCAAGGCGATCGCCTGGCGCGACCGGGGGGTGGTGGCGATAGACATTGCCGGCCCGGTGGAGCCGACCTTCCGCTTCTCGGACTACCGCGAGATCTTTGACGCCTGCCGAAGCGCCGGCCTTGGTGCGACCGTGCACGCGGGCGAGACCGGAGGGGCCGAGGAGGTTCGCGAGGCGGTCGAGGCGCTCGAGCCGACGCGCATCGGGCACGGCGTCAAGAGCGCGGAGGACCCCTCGGTGATGGACATGCTCCGTGAGCGGGGGGTGGTACTCGAGGTGTGTCCGACCTCGAACCTGCACACGCGGGTCCTCCGCGACGTACCGGAGCTGCGTCACGTCATGCGCCGGCTGGTCGATCACGGGGTGCCGTTCACCCTCTCGACCGATGGACCGGAGATGCTCGGCTCGCACCTCCGCGACGAGATGGCCCTGCTCATGCGTCACGAGATCCTCTCGCTCGACGAAGTGCAGCGCTCCATCGAGACCGCCCACCGGGCCAGCTTCGTCGGCGCCGCCGCGCCCCGCTTGGAGCAGTCATGGGATGTCCCGAGCGGGCATCGCGAGGTCGCGCCGATTGAGCTCGAGGTCGAGGTCTAGGCTGATAGACTGCCGGCCGTGTCATCGATCTGGCGGCCGGTTCGCGAGCGCAATCCCACGCGCAGCCTGATGGCAGTCATCGCCCACCCGGGTGACGAAGCCTTCGGATTCGGCGGGGCGATCGCCCAGGCTGCGGCGTCAGGAGCGTACGTGGTCGTCCTGTGCGCCACGCGCGGGCACTTCGATCGGCGACTCCTCGACCGGGCCCCTGCGCCGGGTGGACGCAACCGGCACTACAGCAACCCGACGGTGTGGCGCAACCTCGATACCGTCCGCGAAGACGAGATGCGCCGTTCGGTGGCCCTGCTTGGCGTGCGGGTGCTGCGCATGCTCGACTATGCGGAGGAGGGCATCTCGGCGGTGCCATTCGACGAGCTGGTCGGCCGAATCGTCGAGCCGATTCGGATGCACCGGCCAGAGGTGATCCTGACCTTTGGCCCCGACGGAGTGACCGGCGACGATGACCACGCCGCCATCGGCCGGGCGACCGAGGCTGCCTTCGAGCGAGCCGGCCAGCCGCTGGCATACGAGGACGACCTCGACGAAGATCAGGTCGCGTGGCGGGCGGCCAAGCTCTACCACCTCGTCGTGCCGGCGTCGCGGGTCGCGGCCGTCGGTCCGTCGGCGCCGGCCGGCTATGGTTCGCCGGACGACGATGACGCACTGACCGTAGAGCTCGGTGAGCTCGCCGCGCTGAAATTGGCAGCCATCGGTCAGCACGTGTCGCAGACCGGTTCGGATGGTCCGTTCCGCGACTGGAGCGCCGAGGCGCGCGATACCTTCCTCGCGACCGAACACTATCGGCTCGCCCGCTCGAACCTGCGCACCCCCGCCGGCGCAGCCCCCGCAGAGCTTGAGACATCGCTGTGGGACGGATTGGGGTGATCCCCGGTCCGCCCCGGCAGTGGCATTCGTCTCAACAAAGGTAGCATCGACCCGGAACCCGGCTCTGCTACCCTCGGGGCAGCCCATCCAGTCGACCGCAGCAGGAGCGTAAGCGCCGAATGTCCGACCAGCTGACCAACGAGAACATCATGGCCGCCCTGGGACGGGTCAAGGACCCGGAGATCGGGCGCGACCTGGTCAGCCTGGGCATGATCAAGTCGATCGAGATTGCCGGCAGCACGGTCGACCTGACCGTCGAACTCACGACGCCGGCCTGCCCGCTGAAGGCGAAGATCGAGTCGGACATCGTGGACGGGCTCGCCTCGCTGGGGGCCACGACGGTGCGTGTCGACTGGGCGAGCAACGTGAAGCGCTCCTTCGGCGGCCCCGCGGCGGACCTCATCCCCGGCGTGCGGAACACGATCGCGGTCGCGTCCGGGAAGGGCGGCGTGGGCAAGACCACGGTCGCTGTCAACCTGGCCGTGAGCCTGGCCCGTGATGGCGCGCGAGTGGGGCTGCTCGACGCCGATATCACCGGACCGAACGTTCCGCTCATGATGGGCACCACCGGTTCGCACGTCACCGGCACCGGCGGACGCGTGAACCCGGTCTCCGCGCACGGCGTGTCGATGATGAGCATCCAGTACTTTCTGACCGGGGATTCGCCGGTGATCTGGCGCGGACCGCTGATACACTCGGCGATCCAGCAGTTCCTGCGCGATGTGGAGTGGGGCGACCTCGACTACCTGGTGGTCGACCTGCCGCCCGGCACCGGCGACGCGGCGCTCTCGATCAGCCAGCTCATCCCGCTCTCCGGTGCGGTGATCGTGACCACCCCGCAGGAGGTCAGCCTGATGGACGCGCGCAGGGCGATCGCCATGTTCAACAAGGTGAACGTCCGAACGCTGGGCGTGGTCGAGAACATGAGCGGCTTCATCTGCCCCGATTGCGGCACCGAGCACGACATCTTCGGGACCGGCGGCGCCGACAGCCTGGCCCGCGAGTTCGAGCTGGAGGTGCTGGCCCGCATCCCACTGGAGCCTGCGGTGCGCACCGGCGGCGACGCCGGGGCGCCGATCACCTCGCCTCAGCACCCCGCCAGTGACTCTTCGGTGGCGGCAGCTGCGCTCCGCGATTTTGCCCGCAGCGTGGCCGGACGACTGAGCGTCCTGGCGGCGCCGATGGCCGCGTCAGGGTCACGCTCGAACTGAAGTCCTGCCGGGGGGTGATCGCCGGGCGGGACCGCCGTCGGTAGAATCGGCCAATGAGGATCGCCGTGCTGGCCGACCTGCACGCCAACCTGCCCGCGTTGCGAGCCGTGCTGGCCGACGCGGCCTCCATCTGGTGCGACGCGATCTGGTGTGTCGGCGACGTGGTGGGTCGTGGGCCGCACCCCAACGAGGTCGTGACCGAACTGCGACGGCTGGAGGTCCCGACCGTCCAGGGAAACTGGGACGAGGCGGTCGGCATGGACCGCGAGCAGCCCGGCAGCACCTGGGCGACACCGGAGGCAGAAGCTGCGGGCCTCGCCTCGCTGCGATGGACGGCAGAGACGCTCACCGAGGACAACCGCGCGTGGCTGCGACAGCTGCCCCCCTCCCTGCGTATGGACCTTGACGGCCGGTCTGCGCTGCTCTTTCACGGCGCACCACAGCGCCCGACTGAATACCTGTGGAGCACGCGGCCGAGCCGTGCCTTCGCCCGGATCGCCAGCGACGAGGGCGACGACGTCTTTTGCTTTGGCCACACCCACGAAACGTTCCACCGGCTGGTCGGCTCAGCGCACTTCGTGGCCGCGGGATCGGTGGGCTGCGGAGGGGCCGACGACGCGCGCGCCCGTTACGCGGTCATCTCCACGACGGTGACGGAGGTCGTGGTCGGCTTCCGGGGCGTCGACTATGATCACGGACCGGTTGCGCATGATCTGGCAGCCGCCGGTCTGTCGCTCGACCTGATGCAGGTCTCCCCGGCTCCGCACGAGCTGGCCGCCGTCGAATCGGGCTAGCCGCCGGTCTTCTCGCGCTCGTAGGGTTGGCCGACCGCCCTGGGCGGAATGCTGCGACCGACCACGCCGGCCAGCACCACGATGGTGATGAGGTAGGGGAGCGCCCCGTAGAACTGGCCGGGGATGGCCGTCAGGATCTCGCCCAGCGAGCCGGTGGGCGGGGCGATTCGGATCGAGCGCTCCAGGCCGACCGACGCCGCGAACAGGAAGGCAGCCCCGAAGGCGCCCAACGGGGTCCATCGTCCGAAGATCAGGGCCGCCAGCGCGATGAAGCCGCGGCCGTTGGTCATGCCGCTCTGGAACGCGTTGCCGAACTCGATGGTCAGGTAGGCACCCGCCAGCCCGGCGAAAACGCCACCCAGGATCACGTTGCGGTACCGCAGGCGGATCACGTCGATGCCGACCGTTTCGGCGGCCCGCGGGTGCTCGCCGACCGCCCGCGTGCGCAGGCCCCAGCGAGACCGGAAGAGGAGTACCTGGAGCACGATCACGCCGATCAGCATCGTCATTGCGATGGGGCCGACACTGATGAATGACTTCACCAGGAAGCCGATCACCGGCAGTTCGGTGATGCTGCCCGGCAACAGGAACCTGCCGTACTGGCCGGCGGCGGGAGGGGCCTGCTGGCTGATGAGCAGGTTCAGGTAGCCGGTGATGCCGAACGCAAAGATGTTGATGATCGTGCCGCTGATGATCTGGTCGGCACGCACGGAGATCGACAGCCAGGCGTGCAGCAGCGAAGCGAGGCAGGCGGCGCCGATCCCGCAGGCAAGCCCGATGAGCAGCGCGGGCGTGATCCCCAGCGGACCAGGCCCGGTGGGGATGAGCTGGGCACTGAGCGAGGCGGTCCACCAGGCGGTGAAAGCGGCGAGCAACATCATCCCCTCGATCCCGATGTTCACCACGCCCGAGCGTTCGTTCATGAACCCGCACAGCGCGCCGAGCACGATGGGCACGGCGGCGGCGGCGATGATCGGCGCCACGATCGGGAATTGGTCGAATATGTACGCCGCGAACTGGATGACCAGGCCGATAATCGGGATGTCGAACAGCGCATCCATGATCTAGCCGGTGCCCTTCCCGCCGTACGAGCGCGACACCGATGCCAGCTCGACGAGCTCGGGGCCGCTCGCCTGAACGCGGAAGAGGCGCCGAACCACGACCTCCGCGGTCAGTACCAGGAGGATGGTCGCCTGGAGCACGCCGACCATCTGGACCGGAAGGCCGGCGAGGATCTGCATGTTGCCGGACCCGGCCTGCATGGCTCCGAACAGCAGCGCTCCGAACAGGATGCCGACCGGGTGAGCGCGCCCCAGCAGGGCCACCGCGATCGCGTCGAATCCCACGGTGGTTGAGAACGAGGCGGTCATGTAGCCGACCTCGCCGAGCAGTTGGGACGCCCCTGCCAGTCCGGCGAGCAGTCCGCACAGGGACATGGTGAAGACGATCAGCTTTCGCGG
Organism: Chloroflexota bacterium; assembly: GCA_040882375.1. Lineage (GTDB taxonomy): Bacteria > Chloroflexota > Limnocylindria > QHBO01 > QHBO01 > CF-167. Next base: position 405 of record JBBEBK010000078.1, on the reverse strand, counting down.
ATGCATGCCGGCGTACCGGGCTGCGTCCGGGTTTGCGCCGGTGGTGCGAATCTCGAAGCCGATCGTGCTCCGGTAGAGGAGCCAACTCGCCAGCGGCACCGAGACGGCAGCGATCAACAGGCCGATATGGCCGTCGCGTCCCAGGAAGATCGGGAGGCTGGCGCCAACGAGGTCGTCCGTGCGCGCGAAGGTCACATTCTGGCCCCGGAGCGGTCCGGAGACCGCCCACGACAGTACGGCCAGGGCCACGTAGTTCATCATGATGGTGACCACCACCTCGTGGGCCCCGGTGTACGCCTTGAGGGCGCCGGGAACAAAGCCCCACAGCAGGCCGCCGACCATGCCGGCCAGCAGGGCGACAGGGATCGCCACGAAGGGCGAGGCGTCGTTCAGGGCGAGGGCGGC
>JBBEBK010000077.1:0-4326 GCA_040882375.1 Chloroflexota bacterium | reverse complement strand
CAGTGGTTGATGACCGCTCGGCCATACCTCGGGGAGAGTGTGCCCGACTACCGTGCCGCCTCGGCGGTGCCGCCGGTCATGCCATTCCTGCTGAGTATCGTGCTCCGGCTGGTTGGCGAGCCTACCCTGGGGATCCACCTCTTCGCGGTCATGCTGCTCGTCACGCTGGGGCTGAGCGCCTACCTGGCAGGCTCCAGCTTCTTCGGGAGCCGGATGGCCGGGCTTGCCGCCGTGGTCGGCGCGCTCCTGCTCACGGACCGATTCATGGAGCTGTTCGCCTTTGGCGGCCTGCTCCAGGCCGGCGCGATCGTCTTCCTGTGGCTGGGAGCTGCCGCCCTCATGCGTGCGCCACAGACACCCAGTCGGGAATGGGCCTGGTGGACGGTGGGCGGTCTGTCGATCGGCCTCGCCGCCCTGACCCATATCGGTACCGCATCGATCGCGGTCCCGACGGGCATTGTCGTCGGCCTGCTGAGCGCCACTCGCGTAGCGCCGACCTGGCGGCCACGCCTCCAGCGACTCGCTCCACTGGGGGCCGCCCTTGCCGTGGCTGGCATCTACTGGCTCGCGTACCTGCTGCCCGGCGGCGCCGAGTTCGCCCGCAATCCGGCCAGCCTGGCCTATCGCGGACCGGGCCGCCTCCTCGAGGGACTGATCGAGTACTGGCCGGCCGTGATCATGGTCGCAGTTGCCGCCGCGGGGCTGGTAACCGGCTCGGTCCGAGAGCTGCGTCAGAGGAGCGTCGGCCCGTGGACCATCGTCGGCGCCTGGACGGCTGTGACGCTGGCGGTTGTGCTGGCCGCCGTGCTCACCGGTGCCGCAACGGACTATCCCCGATTCGCCACGCCGCTGCTCGCTCCCCTGGTCATCGCCGCGGCGGGCGCTGGAGTGGCTGGCCTCCGCCACGCCGGTGGCTGGCTGACGGTCAGACTGCGGCGCGGGACCCCTGCCAGCTGGTCGGTCTCGCTGTTGATAATCCTGGTGGCCACGACCACCTCGCCCGCCGTGCTCGCGTTCGGTACCCAGGCGAACGGCTATCGGATGGCCGCGCCGGCCAGCCTCCGGGAGGCCCTCGCCTGGATCGATGACAATGTTGCCCCCGGCGCGGCGATCCTGGCCCCGGTTCGCGAGGGAAAGTGGATCGAGGGCCTGAGCGGACGACCGGCGCTCTTCAGCTCGGCGGTGCGCTACAGCTTCCGGCCGGACGAGTGGCGTCGCAGCCTGGCAGCCGATACCGTGCTCCGCAGCGGTGGCGCCCTGGTCAACGAGTACTTCTTCGTCCGCCTGACCGATGAGGTAGCCAACTCCGCCGTACCGCGCGGCATGGCGATTGGGGTCAACCATGGCGGCGAGTACCTCGACCTGCTGCGGATCGCGCCCGGCGAGACCCGCATCCTGGACGGCAGTGGCAGCCTCGCGACCCTCGCCACGCTGCCGAACCTGGCCGGCGAGAGTCGCAGCGCGAGTAACAGTGGCCGCGCCGCAAGCGTGACATCGACCTGGAGTGGAGATCGGCTTGGGGCCCCGGTCACCTTCCGCGAGATCATCTCGCTGCAGGACGACGCTTCCACGCTCGAGGTTCGCGCCTCGGCCGCGACCACCGAACCGACCGGCTTTGAGCTGGAGCTGCATCCCGCGCAGCTGCCATTGACCCGGATGAGCGTCGCCGGCACCGAAGCGGAACTCACCTTTGCCGTGGCAGGATCCGCCGAGCCGCGCCTGCGCGTGGTGCTCTCCGGCGCACTCGCGACGCTTTCGGCACTGCCCGATGGCGGCCTCCGCGTCCGCTCGCTGGGCGGTCCGATCCGCCTGCTGATCACCGACCTCTCCGGGGCCAGCTCGCCGACCATCGGTACCCAATTCCTGGAGCCAAGCGAGCTGGTTGCCGCATACGACGTCGCGGCCGTTCTGCTCGTCCGCGACGATTCGCTGGAGGGCCGCCAAACCCGTCTGGAGGCGCTCGGCTTCCGGCTTGCGCAGATCTTCGGGCCATACGCCGTATTGGTGTCTCCATGACCATGCCAGAGCCGATCCTGGTGGTCGGCGCGTACGGCTATCGCAACACCGGCGACGAGGCGATCTTGGCCGGGCTCCTCACCACCCTCGCTGGACGCCGGGTAACCGTCGTGTCGCGCTCCCCGGCCGAGACATCGGCGCTCCACGGCGTGGCGGCCATGGGTTTCCCCGGAGCCGTGGCGGCCCTGCGCCGCCACCGGACCGTCCTGATTGGCGGCGGAGGTCTGTTCGGCCGCGACATGGGTCGCATCGGTCGGCTCCTGCCGCTGTATGGGCTGCTGGCCGCGGCCCTCGGTCGCACGCTGGTTGTCGATGGCGTAGGTGTGGATGGCGACCTATCTGGCGTCAACCGGCTGCTCGTTCGACGTTTGTTGAGGTCTGCGCAGCGGGTCACGGTCCGCGACCTCGCCTCGGCACGGGTGTTGCGTGAGTGGGGGATTGCCTGTCTCGTGGCGGACGACCTGTCTGAGCACATGCCGGCGGCCCCGGCCCGGACCGGCCGGGACCTGCTTCGTGCGGCGGGGGTCGACGAGAAGGGCCCAGTCATCGGCCTGTGCCTCGCGGCCGTCAACGATGCGCTCACTCCCAGCGTCGCCACCGCAGTGCTCGATCTCGTGGACCGCCGTCCCGATATGCAGTTCTGCCTGATCCCCCTGAGCCAACACCCGTACATCGAAGCCCACAACGATCTCGTTCTGGCCCGCCGGCTGCGAGCGAGCCGCCCACAGTTGAAGATCGTCGAGGGGGTGCACCACCCGTCCAAGGTTCTGTCGCTTATCGGTGCGCTGGATGCCGTCGTTGCCATGCGATATCACGCCTTCCTGTTCGCCGAACGGGCGGGGATCCCGCTTGTCCCCATCGCCTACGCCCCGAAGAGCACTGCCTGGCTCGATGAGCGGCGCCTGCGGTCGGTTGCACCGGTCGGGCGTGCTCTTGCGCGGGCTGTTGCGCGGGCTGTTGCCAGATCTCAGCCCGCGGCGAGCCAGGCGTCGTGAGCGCTTTGCGAGCGGCTCTCCAACGTCCCGGCGCGTTGGTCGCCGCCCGCTGGGCCCTCGGGATCGGCGCCCTGGGGCTGGTGGTCGTCGGCCTGAACGGGGGCGAAACAGTGGCCCGGATGGCATCCGCCGACGGTGCGCTGGTGGTCGTCGGCGTGCTTGGATTGACCGCGGTCCACGCGTTGGGCGCCGCGGCCTGGAGCATCCTGTGCCGGCAGTTGGGTGAGCTTCGCATGGATTGGGCCACCGGCCTGCGGGTCTACTACGCGGCCCAGGCCCTCGGAGGCATCACTCCGGCCAACGTCGGCGGAGATGCATACCGGATCGTGGCGGTGCGTTCGACGGGGCTCGGGTGGGGCGCTGCGGTTGCGCCGGTGGTGGTGCAGCGCGCGACAAGCTACCTGGCGCTCACCGTCCTCGCGCTTCCGGCGCTCGCCTGGCTGACCGCCTCTTCGCGTCTTCCGACACCGATCCTGGCGGGAGGTATCGTGCTCTGCGGCCTGGCCGCTGGGCTTGCCATCGCCCTGCTGGTGGCGCCCACCCGGCTCGCAGAACTGGGCGCGCGCTTGCCGCGGAACCGCGCTCAGCGGAACGCTGCCGTGCCGCACGATCCGGCCATGTTCGCGCGGCCCCCGATTGCGAGCGTGGCGCTGGCCACCGGACTCGGCCTCGCATTCCACCTCGTCAGCGTCCTGCTCACGGCGCTGCTGGTGGCGGCAGTGGATCCATCCGCGACCGGCCTCTCGGTGCTGGCGGCCATCACGGTCGCTCGGCTCAGCATTGCAGTGCCGGTCCTGCCGAGCGGCCTTGGAGCGAACGAGGCGGTTCTCGCGGTGATCTTCGCGGGTCTGGACCTTTCCCCGCAGACCGCCCTGGCCGCTCTCCTGCTCGGGCGAGTGGCGCTGGTGATGACCACCGTGCTGGGCACCGGCCTCCTCCTCTTTGACCGGCCGACGATCAGGCGCGGTGACGCGAGGAGTGTCGCCTCTGCGCCCTGAGGACACGCTGACGGCCCCTACTGGCTGATTCGCCTCCGGTAGAGCCACAGCGCGAGCGGGAAGAAGATGAACAGCGCGCCGAGTGACCAGATCAGCGCCGGGACCAGGTCTGGACCGCCGCTCCCGCCCAGGATCAGGTCGCGCACGGCGTTGATCACCCGCGTCATCGGCTGGTTCTCCGCGAAGACGCGCAGCCAGTCGGGCATCGTGTCGGTCGGAACGAAGGCGCTGCTCGCGAAGGTGAGCGGAAAGACCGTGGTGAAGATCAGCCCCTGCAGCGCCTCGGGCGTGCGCACCCAGGCGCCCATCGCCACGCC
>JBBEBK010000076.1:0-4345 GCA_040882375.1 Chloroflexota bacterium | reverse complement strand
GCGCCCGATCCCCGGCAGCGAGACGAGCCAGTCCCGTGCCCGCTCGAGCGGCCACTCCCCCAGGAAGGAGAGGTCCCAGGTCCCGCCGGTCTCCGCGTGGACCTCGGCCAGCACCGCCTGGATGCGTGGCCCCTTGGTCGGCGCCAACCCACCGGGGCGGATCACCTCGACCAGCTCGTCGGTCGGGGCGGAAAGCACCGCGTCCCACGATGGATAGCGCGCCCGGAGCGCGGTGAAGGCGCGGAACGAGTTCGTATCGGCCGTGTTCTGCGACAGGATGGTGAGCACCAGCTCGGCCGCCGCGTCGAGGCGCGGCCCGCTCCAGCGTGGGTGCTCGTAACGCTGGCCCAGCCGCTCCAGGACCGTCGCGGCGAGGACCCGGCGGGCACGCCGGTCGGCGGCGAGTTTCCGCGGGCTCGGGCGGGACCGGGCGGCCACTGGCCGGGTCAATCCTCGATCCGGCGCAGCTTCCGCGGCCGCTGGCCGAACATGCGCCCGACCATCGAGGGGCCGCGCTCCGCGGCGGCCGAGACGATCAGCCAATCCTCGACCCGCTCGCCGGGCCGATAGCGCGAGTTCACGTGCTTAGCCACGTAGTGGGTGAATCCGTTGCCGCGCCAGGCGTGCAGCCACGGAGCGAGCGGCTGCTTGACCGCCGGCGAGATGCGCACACGCACGTTCTCGGCCAGCACCGAGACGAGCAGCCTGCGCCGCTCCTGGTACGGGACGTCGGCCAGCGACCTCCCATCGAGCTCCACGAGGTCAAACGCGACGAACGCGCGCCGGGTCTCAAGATCCTCCGGGTCCGGCACCTCTTCGTCGACCCCCTTCTCGGCGAGCGTCTCGGCCAGCGAATCGGCCAGGCGCCGCGCGTGGCTCCCGTCGCCGACGAACGGCTGGGCGCTCCACACCCCGTCGATCACCGCGGCATCGGCGTCGATCGCTGCAGCGAGCAGCTCGGCGGCTTCGGCAAACTCGGGGCCGGCGGGCTCGCCGGCCTCATCGGTCAGGGTCACCCGACCACCATGCAGGCGAGCGATCAGGCGATCGCCGGACCAGTAAGGCTCGAAGAGCCACTCGACGCTGGTGATGACGACCGCGGCGTAGGTGGCCAGCTGGGGCAGGACGGCGTCGGGATCAGGCATGCCGATGAAGCCTAGCGTGGGGTGGGCCGAAACGTTCAGCGCCGATCGTAAAGGCGGAGCTGCCCCTCTTCGATCTCGGCGCCGACCTGGGTGCGGATCTGCTCCCAGGCGGCGATGTCCCACTCGCCGATGAGGCTGATGGCGGTCCCCGTCCGCCCGGCGCGCGCGGTGCGCCCGATGCGGTGCACGTAGGTCTCCGCGTCCTCGGGGATGTCGTAGTTCAGGACGAACGGCAGGTCGGCGATGTCCAGGCCGCGCGAGGCCACGTTGGTCGCGACCAGGTACTGGATCTTCCCCGACTTGAAGTCGGCCAGCGTCCGGTCCCGCTCGCGCTGGCTGAGTCCGCCATGCAGCGCGGCCACGTTGCGGCCCTTGCGTGAGAGGGTCGCGGTCAATCGGTCCACCCCGATCTGGGTATGGCGGAAGACGAGCAGCCGGTCGAAGCCGAACGTCTCGGTCAGCTCCATGAGCGTCGCCACCTTGTCCTGCTCGGCCACGAAGTAGACCAGCTGCCGCACCGTCTCGACGGTGCGCATCTCGGGGCGCACGATGATGTGCTCGGCGCCCTTGTCCATGAACCGATCGCAGATGCGCAGGATGGCGTACGGCATGGTGGCGCTGAAGAGTGCCGTCTGACGCTGCCGCGGACAGCGCGCCAGGATCGTCTCCACGTCCACGATGAAGCCCATGTCGAGCATCCGGTCGGCCTCGTCGAGGATGACCGTCTGCACGCTGCCGAGGTGCAGCTCGCCGCGGCGGATCAGGTCCAGGACGCGCCCCGGGGTCCCTACCACGATCTGCGCTCCGCGGTGCAGGGCGGTGATCTGGCGGTCCATGCTCGACCCGCCATAGATTGCCACCGCAGTCACGTTGCGGAATTCGCCCAGCCGATTGATCTCCTCGGTCACCTGCACGCACAGCTCACGGGTGGGGGTCAACACCAGGGCCTGGACGTAGCGAGTCGACGGGTCGATCTTCTCGATGATCGGGATGCCGAATGCGGCGGTCTTGCCGGTGCCCGTCTGCGCCTGGCCGATCAGGTCCTTCCCGGCGCGCAGGGGGCCGATGGCTCGGGCCTGCACCTCGGTCGGAGTGACGAAGCCCATCCTTTCGACGGCCCGCGCGATGGTGACCGGCAGCTCGATATCGCCGAAGCGATGGCTGCGCTGGGCGGCCAGCACGGCGGCGAGCAGCGGAGAGGCCTCGGCGTCGATGTCGGTGGCTGGAGCGTCGCCGTTGCTGGTGGCGGACTCGGGGGCGACGGACTCGGTGGGGACCGGGGTCGTGCGGCGCGGCGCTCGGTCTTGGCGGCGCGCGGGCGGCGATTCAGCTTCTGGCAAACGGGGCTCCAACGGGGTGAACTCGAAGGTGATGCTACCACGCAGGGGATTGACGACCCGCCAGGAACAGATGATACTGAGTCTCAACATGGGACTGACCGCCATCCTCGTCTCGGCCGGCGCGCTGCTCTCCGCCCTGGCGGGTGGGCTTCTGGCGCTGCGGGCAACGGGCTCGGTCGGCATGATCATCGCCGTCGGGGCGGGGATCCGGATCGGGGCAGCCTACTTCGACCTGATCCCCGAGTCGGTGAACGAACTCGGCTCGCTCGACCTGGCCATGGTCTTTACCGCGGTCGGCTTCCTGCTCTTCTACGCCATCGAGAAACTGACCACCCTGCACATCGGCCACGAGACCGCCGCCGAGCTCGACCACGCGGACGCCGCGCACCGCCACGTCGGGATCGTCGGTGCCGCGGGGATGAGCTTTCACAGCTTCCTGGACGGCGTGGCGCTGGCCGCGGCCCTCGCCGTCGGCGGCGGGATCGGCCTGGTCATCGGCGCGGTGGTGATCGTGCACCGCTTCAGCGACGGGATCGGGATCGTCAGCCTGTTGCTCGCGTCGCACCAGCCGCTCTCGGCAGCCTACCGATGGGTGGCGGTGGTGGCGGTGGCCCCAGTGTTCGGCGTGATCCTGGGCCTGGCGCTGCCGATCCCCGACGAGGTGCTCGGTGGCATGCTGGCCGTCTTTGCCGGCTTCTTCCTGTACATCGGCGCCGCCACGCTGCTGCCGGAAGCGCACCGCTCCGATCGCTCGCGCTGGATCGTGGTCGGCACCCTGGTCGGCGTTGTGGCGATTTACGGCTTCTCGGTCGTGGCTGGCGCCGTCGGCGCGAGCGTTTGACCATGCCGGGCGTGGTGGCGGAACGCCTGCGCGCCGCCGGGGAGCGACCCACGCCACATCGCCTGCGCATCGCCGAGGCGCTCATCGCGGCGGGCCGCCAGTTGACCGCCGAGGAGGTGTGGGGCGCCGCCGGACGGCGCCATGGGATCGGGCGCGCGACCGTGTTCCGCAGCCTGGACGCCCTGGTCAGCGCCGGGATCGCCCGGCGGCTCGAGCTCGACGGGCACGTCTCGGCCTACGTGGCCTGCGAGCCGGAGCACCACCATCACCTGTCGTGTCGCACCTGCGGCAAGGTCGAGGAGATCGGCGAGTCGTTCGTGCGGCCGATAGCACAGCGCCTGGCGGACGAGCGCGGCTTCGTCATCGACGACGCGCGGCTCGACTTCTACGGTCGCTGCGCCGACTGCGCCCCAACCGGCGGTTAGGCCGGGGCTGTCGCTCCCGGACCCCGAACCGGTCGGTCGCTCCGGCCATCAGCGGTCGATCGGTCGAGCGCGGCACCATCGGTCCGCTGCGGGCGGGCGTAGCCGGTCGGGTGCGTCAACTTCCACGCCCATGCATCGGCCAACATCTGCTCCAGCTTTGAATGCTGGGGCTGCCAGCCGAGCTCGCGCCGGGCTCGGCGGGACGAGGCGACGAGGACCGGGGGGTCGCCCATGCGACGCTTCACCACGCGCGCCGGGATGGCGCGACCGGTCACCTTGCGGGCCGCCTCGACCACTTCGCGGACGCTGAAGCCGGCCGCTGAGCCGAGGTTGTAGACCTCGAAGCTCGAGTCACCCTCGCCGGTCGCCTCCAGGGCGAGCAGGTGCGCGGCCGCCAGGTCGCGGACATGGATGAAGTCGCGGATGCAGGTGCCGTCGGGCGTCGAGTAGTCCTGCCCGAAGATCTGTACGTGGGTCGCTTCGCCGGCGGCCACCCGCAGCACCAGCGGGATGAGGTGGGTCTCCGGCTCGTGGTCTTCGCCGTTGCGCTCGGTGGCGCCGGCGACGTTGAAGTAGCGCAGGCTGATGGCCCGG
>JBBEBK010000075.1:0-4352 GCA_040882375.1 Chloroflexota bacterium | reverse complement strand
ACGGTGCCGTCTCGCCGGCGAGCGTGGTCGGCAAGCTGGAGATCCACGACGATGCCGCGCTGGCCCTTCCCGAGGTGGCGCCGCCGGCAGTCTCGGTGCCCTCGTCCACCGGGATCCGGGTCAAGGGTGTGGGCGACCTGCTGGTGCGCTTTGCGAACTGCTGTTCACCGATCCCCGGTGATCCGATCACCGGCTACGTCACGCGCGGCAAGGGCGTCACGGTGCACCGCGCCACCTGCCCGTCGGTCCTCTCCGAGCGCGATATTGAGCGGCTGATCGACGTCGACTGGCAGGCGGCCGATCTGCAGACCTACCCGATCACGGTACGCATCGCCGCGCTTGACCGGCCGGGGCTGCTGAGCGAGATCACCAACGTGGTGGCCGAGGACAAGGTGAATATCGTGGCCGCCTCGATCGGGACCCATCCGGACGGCACCGCGGCCATCACCGCCACGCTCAAGGTGACGTCGCTGCAGCAGCTTTCCAAGGTGCTGCAGCGAATCGAGCGCGTGCGCGACGTGACCAGCGTCACCCGCGAGGCGCGCTAGGCCGTATCGGCCACTGCGTTCGGCCGGCCATCAGGTGCCGCGTGCCCCTCTGTCAGGACCATTCGTGCAGCACAGTTGCACCGTTGCGTGAATGCCCCTGACGCGACGCGCCCCGCTCCACAGGCCCGCCCCTCTCTGGCTCGGTACACTCCGCGCATGGACCGCCCGATCGCCGCACCACGCGGAACCCGCGATCTGCTCCCCGAGGATGGGGCGGCCTGGAACCATGCCGAGGCGATCGCCCGCGACCTCAGCCACCGGTACGCGTTCGATCGAATCGAGACGCCGCTCTTCGAACGCACCGGGCTCTTCGCCCGCGGCCTCGGTGAGGCGAGCGACGCAGTCGAGAAGGAGATGTTCCGGGTCAGCGGCCCGACCGCGAGCGAGGAGGAGCGCGCCGAGTGGGCGCTGCGCCCCGAGCCAACCGCCGGCATCGTCCGCGCCTTCGTCGAGCACGGTATGCATATCCGGCCCGGACCGCTGCGCCTCTGGATGCTCGGCCCCATGTTCCGCTACGACCGCCCGCAGGCCGGCCGCTACCGCCAGTTTACGCAGTGGGACGTGGAGGTGATCGGCGACCCGGGACCGATGGTCGACGCGGAGGTGATCGAGCTCGGCCATCGCTACTTCGCGGAGCTTGGCCTGACCGATGTGGTCGCGTATCTCAATTCCATCGGTGACGCCACCTGCCGGCCCGGCTATCGGGCCGCCCTGGTCGAGTACCTCGCCGCCCGCCAGGACCGGCTGACCGATGACTCCCGCCGCCGCCTGCGCACGAACCCGCTGCGGGTGCTCGATGACAAGGATCTGGATCCGGAGGTGGCGGCCGGCGCCCCGCGGTCGGTCGATCACCTGTGTGACGCCTGCCGCGCCCATTTCGACACGGTGCGGGGCCTGCTCGACGGCCTGGGCGTGCGGTACGAGCTCGACCATCGCCTGGTGCGCGGCCTCGATTACTACACCCGCACCACCTTCGAGTTCTTCGTGGCCGGTCGACGCGGGCAGCAGCAGGCGCTCGGCGGCGGCGGCCGCTACGACGGGCTCGCCGAGCTCCTCGGCGGACGCCCGACGCCGGGGATCGGCTTCGGGATCGGCATCGACCGGTCCGTGCTCGCGGCGGCGGAGCAGGGTGTGGAGGCTGCCGTCGAGGCGCCACTGGTGGCAGTCGTGTCCTCCGGGGCAGGTGAGCTGGGGCTACGCCTCGCCGCCGCGGCCACGCTCCGCGCAGCCGGACTGCGTGTCCGCGCCGACGGCAGCACCCGCAAACTCGGCAGGCAGGTGGAGTCCGCCGCGAAGCTCGGCGCTCGCTGGGCCGTGATCCTGGGCGAATCGCCCGCGGGCTCGGTGGTGCTCCGGGACCTGCGCGCCCATTCGCAGCGCGAAGTGGCGTTGGACGAGGCGGCGAAGGCCATCGATGCGGGGCTGCGGGTTCCGGAGGGCTGAATTCCCGCAGTCGGAGATTAGCCATCGGCCCCCCGTCGTGATCCTCGCCTACTGACCTGCTCAGGAGAATTAGCACGCTCGTTTGCCCCTCGGCGCGCAGGTATCTGGAGTACTTCTCCTGCGGTGAGAAGTACTCCGCCGCAGCCGGGCTGGCACCGGCTGCTCTGCTGTGAGCATGGGCGACACCTGCTGAGCGCTGCCTCGGCTACCATCTGCCGACCATGGCCCAGTCGTTCCGGACTCATACCAGCGGTGAGCTGCGCGCCTCCCACGTCGGGGAGCGCGTGACGCTGGCCGGCTGGGTGCATCGGCGCCGAGACCACGGCCAGCTCACCTTCTTCGACATCCGGGACCGGTACGGGATCACCCAGGTGGTCACAAGCGCGGAAGATGCGCCCGACGCCCACTCAGCCGCGGAACCGGCACGCAACGAGTGGGTGGTGCAGGCCGAGGGGATCGTGCGTCATCGGCCTGCCGGTACGACCAATGCCGAACTGGCGACCGGCGAGATCGAGGTGGCGGTCGATCGGTTCGTGGTCCTCAACGCCAGCAAGGTGCCGCCCTTCTACGTCAACGAGGAACAGGCCGGGCTGGACGAGTCGATCCGGCTGGAGTACCGATACGTTGACCTGCGCCGCCCGCCGATGCAGCAGCGGATCCTCCTGCGCGCACGCCTTACCGCGGCGATTCGACGGGCGATGGAGACAGCCGGCTTCGTGGACATCGAGACGCCCACCCTGATCCGCAGCACACCGGAGGGGGCACGCGACTTCGTCGTCCCGTCGCGCCTGCAGCCGGGGCGCTTCTACGCGCTGCCGCAGAGCCCGCAGGTGCTCAAGCAGCTGCTCATGGTCTCCGGCTACGACCGCTACTTCCAGCTCGCCCGCTGCTACCGCGACGAGGACCTGCGCGGGGACCGGCAGCTGGAGTTCACCCAGCTCGACCTGGAGATGAGCTTCGTCGACGAGGCCGATGTGATGGACACCGTCGAGGCCGCCGTCCTGGCCGTCACGCGCGAGGTCGTCCCCGAGCGACCGATCCTCCAGGAGCCCTTCCCGCGGATCACCCATGCCGATGCGCTGGCCCGCTTTGGCTCCGACAAGCCCGATCTCCGCTTCGGGATAGAGCTGGTTGACCTGACCGATGCAGTGCGCGGCGTGGACTTCCGGGTCTTCGCCGATGTCATCGCAGCGGGGGGAGCGGTGCGCGGCGTGGTGGCGCCCGGCTGCGCCGACTGGTCGCGCAAGCAGCTCGACGAGCTGACCGAGACGGCTCGCCGCCATGGGGCCGGCGGCCTGGTTCATCTCGCGGTGCGGCCGGACGGCTCACTCCACGGTCCGGTCGCCAAGTTCCTGGACGCGGCAGCGCAGGCGCGGGTGCGGGAAGCGTCGGGCGCTGCCGCGGGCGGCCTGTTGCTGATCGTCGCCGATGCGAACGCGCGCCTGGGGATGGAGGTCCTCGGCCGGTTGCGGTTGGAGCTCGGGACGCGGCTCGGCCTGCGCACGCCCGGCGTACTCGCCTATGTCTGGGTGCACCGCTTCCCGATGTTCACCTGGGACGAAGAGGGCCAGCGCTGGGACGCCACCCACAACCCGTTCAGCGCGCCGGTCTGGGATCAGGCCGACCGGATGGAGGCCGATCCGGGTGCCATCGACGCGCAGCAGTACGACCTGGCCCTCAACGGCTGGGAGCTGGGGGGCGGCTCGGTGCGGATTCATCGCCGCGACCTGCTGGAGCGCGCCTTCGCACTGATGGGACACACCATCGACGGGATGCGCGACCAGTTCGGCGCCCTGCTCGACGCGCTGGAGTACGGCGCGCCCCCGCACGGTGGGATTGCCGTGGGCGTCGACCGCTGGGCGGCGCTCCTGGCGGATCAGGACAACATCCGCGAGGTGACCGCCTTCCCCAAGACCCAGGCTGGAAGCGACCTCATGATGCGAGCGCCCGCACCCATCGCTCCGCAGCAGTTGGCCGACCTGTCGCTCCAGATCGTCGAACCCGACCCTCAGGGCGACACCGAATCGTAACGTCTCTCCTCGCGACGGTGTTCAGGCGCCCCGGCCGCGCTGAGAGGCCGCCGGACCGTGGACGGCCCGGCGGCCAACCAGAGACGCCGACGATCGGCTAGCAGCGCACCGTGGTGCTGAACTTGCCCACGCTGCCCCAGCCCCACTCGTCCATCGTGACTCCGTCGATGGTCATCGTGCCGGCGAGCTCCGCCGACTGATCGCTGTACGAGTAGCGGTAGGTGCAGGTGCCGTCCGTGAAGGAGCCACGACCACTGCTGCTGGAGATCGGCCCAACGGCATAGTCGAGCGCGGAGACGGTGACCGTCCGGCTGCCGGCCGTGGCCGTGAT
>JBBEBK010000074.1:0-4445 GCA_040882375.1 Chloroflexota bacterium | reverse complement strand
GGCGGAACCTGGAGGCTGGGCGGGGCGGAACCGAGTCCGCGAGGTGGGGCGGAACCTGGAGGCTGGGCGGGGCGGAACCGAGTCCGCGAGGTGGGGCGGAACCGAGTCCGCGAGGTGGGGCGGGGAACGCTACTTCGGCAGGAGCTCGATCACGCCCCGCTGGATCAGGAACACGATCACCGGCAGCAGCAGCGTCGTGGCGAAACCGCGCAGCGTGCCGCCCGACCAGGGCCAGGTGGGGAGCCTGGCCAGCACATCGTGCTGGCTGAGGTGGCTGGCGAGGAGCTTGTGCATCCCCTCGGCGCGCGACAGGTCGCGGGCGTCGACCGCCGTGGTCAGCTCGCCCATGATCGTCCGGAGGCGGTTATCGGCATCGGTCTGGATCTGTTCTTTCTCCGATGCCAGGCGCTGGTGCATGCCCAGGAGGGGAAGCACGAAGACCCCCACCGCAAACAGCGGCACGCCGATCGCCCATGGGGCCCAGATGGTCCAGAAGGTGGCCGAGTCGAGGTTTGGCGGATTGGCCATGAGACCCGATGCGATGAGGATCAGCAGCGCCATGCCGGTTCGCGAGGTGAGCCGCGAGAAGGCATACAGCGGTCGCGGCTGGAAGAGGTCGATTCGCGTGGTCGCGGCGTGCAGGCGACTGACCAGCCGCAGCTGGCGCACCGTGTGATAGATGAACACGAAGAGCACGGCACCCACGAACCACTCGGCGGTGGCGCGTGCAGCCAGGGAGGCGGGTCCGTAGCCCTCGACCTGCGACCCGACCGGGTCGAGTGCGTAGTAGAGCAGCGTCACCGGCAGGACCAGCACGGCGATGACCCCCGCCGGCCGGGCGGGGGTAACGGTGAGCTCGTGGCGGAGCCGGGCCGCCGTCTCGTCGTCCAGGTCCACGGCGGGCCGAAACGCGTCGAAGGCGGAGCGGGCGACCCCGTCAAGGTGCCGGATGATCCACAGCTGGGCGGGCAGGTAGACGCCCCAGAAGACCTGGACCGGGTCGAATTGCCAGAGCGGGAGGAGCCCGGCGTTCCACAGTGCGAAGTGGCCCGCCACCGAGGAAAGCACGGCGACAACGCCGTAGGCGAGCCAGGCCGGCCCCGGCAGCCGATCGATCCAGTCGAGCAATCGGTTCAGCCAGCTGGGGGCGTACGGCCGGACCGATACCTCCGCGGGCTCGCGGGCGGCCGCCGCCTGGCTGATCTGGGCCTCGGTTGTGCTCATGCCGGGCGCATTTTACGCGACGCGAATCGCGCCGACGCCTGCCGCATCACGCCGGGCGCATCACGCCGGGCGCCTGCCGCATCACGCCGACGCCTGCCGCATCACGCCGCGATGGCCAGCCCCCAGCCGACCACGATCAACCCGATATGCAGACCGATCAGGCTCCAGCGCCCGGCCGAGTTGAGGTCATCCAGCCAGTCCGGCACGGGCGCCAATCGGTACCAGAACCAGAGCCCCAGGCCGCCGCCGAGCGCGATGCCCGCGGTCATCAGCCACCATCCGGCCGCGGCCAGCGGTTCGCTCGGTAGCCACCACGCGCAGATGGCCAGCAGGCCGATGCCGACCAGCGAGGCGGGCAGCACGACGGCGTAGCGGAGCCGGGGGCGGGCAAGGCTCGCGAACAGGACGGTCGGCATGAGGACCCACCCCGCCGCGAGCATGCCGTTCACCCACGGTGGGGCGCCAAGGCGTGCCGCCGCGAGTCCCCAGATCAGCCCCAGCGCCACCATGCTGACAAGGCCGAGCCGCTTGACCCGCCGCGCCATCCGCCGGTCGGCGGACAGCTCAACCGGAGTGACGCGACCGGCCGGGCGCGAGGCGGCCGGTGCCACCTGCCCCATCAGGCCGGCTGTCGGTTGCGCCCGCCCATCAGGAACATCGCGAAGCCGACGATGAACAGGACGTCCAGGGCGCCGAACACGAGAAAGACCGGGTGCAGCAGGTCACCGATCGCCCAGTAGTAGAACGCGAGACCCGCGAACGCGATCTTGTAGACCACGCCGATCTTGACGATCCCGCGGTTGCCGTCGGGGTCCCCGAAGACGAACCAGTAGCCGACTCCCTGGACGAACACGAACGCGGCCGTCAGGTGGATGTACGAGATGTTGTTCGGCAGAGCGATGTTGAGCGTCTCGAACAGCGGGCCGTACAGGAAGAAGAAGGCCGCGCCAAGGCCGAGGTCATACAGGGCGGCCACGAGGAAGAAGGTCTTGTAGCTGGCACTCATGCGCTTTTCCTTTCTGCTCGGGCTTCCCGCAGGAAGCGCCGGCGATGGGCGTAGAAGGCGTTGCGACGCGCCTTGCGCTGGTCGGTGGTGTAGAGCCGCCGACCCAGCTCGACCAGCTCATGCTGGAGGGTCTCCGGAGACATGTGTTTCGGCTGGAAGTTAACGTCGAACATGGAGCAGCGCTCCCAGGCGGTCGGCTCCAGCAGTCGGCCCTCGACCAGCAGCCGATCGTAGAGCGGCGTTCCGGGGAACGGGGTCAGGACGGTGATCTGAACGTCGAACAGGCCGCTCTCGGTCACGAAATCGGCCACCGCGTCGAATTCATCGGGCCCGTCGCCATCGAGCCCAAGCACGAAGCAGCCGTTGACGGCCACCCCGTGCCCCTGGATCCGTTCGATCGCGGCTTTGTACTGGTCGAACCTCCCGCGCTTCCAGTTTTTGCGCAGCTCCACGCCGTCGATGCCCGCCGCGGTTGGGCTTTCCAGACCGATGAGGACCTCGGCACAGCCCGACTCCCGGAGGAGCGACAGGAGCTCGGGGTCGTCGGCGACCGAGATATCGGTCTCGGTGAAGTAGCGGATGTTCTCGCCCGCCAGGGCGCGCAGCAGTTCCTTGCTGTGGCGCCGATTGACGAAGGTGTTGTCGTCGGCGAACTCGATGAACGGCCGTGGCCAGAGTCGCTTGATCTCGCGGATCTCGGCGATCACCCGCTCGACCGGCTTGGTCTTGTACATCGGCGTCAGCCTGATCGAGGCGGCGCAGAACTCGCAGCGCCACGGGCAGCCGCGCTGGGTCTGAACGGTGATCCGGTTGTAGCGCTCCATGTCGAGCAGGTCGAAGCGCGGCATCGGCGCATCGGCCAGGTCGAACTCGCGTCCGTTGGGGGCGTAGACCGGCTTCAGGCTGCCGTTGGCAAGGTCCTCGAGCAGTTCCGGCCAACCGAGCTCCCCCTCACCGATAACGATCGCGTCCGCGTGCTGTGCTGCCTCATCCGGGCGGGCGGTGACATGCAGGCCGCCGAGCACGGTGCGGACACCGAGCGCGCGATATCGGTCCGAGAGGGCATAGGCGTCCTTGATCTGCGCGGAGAACGAGGCGATCGCCGCGACATCGCACGGCGGAAGCTCGTCGAGGAGTCGCAGGTCGGCGACCTCGTGGTAGCTGACCTCGAAGCTGTCGGGGGTCATCCCGGCCAGGGTCAGTAGCGAGAGGCTCGGCAGCGAGGCGATCACCTTGCTGCGCTCGAGGAAGCCCGGCAGGGTCAGACCGATCCGGTTCAGCTCCTCGTTGGCCGCCCGGACGCCGCTCATGGCGATGAATGCGATATGCATGCCCGGACAGTAGCGGTCCCGGACTGCGGCGATGCTGCGGCGCCGTCGTACTTTGCGAGCGCCGCTGACCGCCGCTCAGTTGACGACCTCCTCCAGGAAGACCGACACGACACCGATCGCCAGGCGTCGCAGGTCCGCCTCACCGCGGACCCGCTCACCGATGGCCAGGTAGATCAGCTTGGTGTAGAAGGGGCGGTCGCGGTAGATCTCGACCGACAGGTCGCCGGCGTCGGCGCCACCGATCCTGGCGCGTGCCGCAAACCGGCGACCGCGGTGCCAGACCCGACAGCGGGGATCGGTCAGGAGGTTCTTGACCCAGCGGGCGGCGTGGCCATCACCGGCCATCACCCACACGCCGTCGGGTTCGCGACGGGCGACATCGAGCACCACGCGCCGCGGCTTGCCGGTTCGGCGGCCGGTCGTCTCGATCATCACCAGGAACGGGACGAATCGGTCCAGGTGCAGCTTGAAGACGAGCTCCGGGACGCGGAGGAACCATCGCGGGAAGCGCTGTGTGGGGCGCGTCGCGGGGGCGGTTGCGGTGGTCATCAGTCCACCACCACCGGTTGGCGGATCACCGTCTTCAACCGCTCCGGCGCCGTGCGGCCCGGATCGCTGATGTAGATCTCGTGGTGACGGCCGTGCGGACGCAGGCCGGCCTTGGCGATGGCGTCGTGGAGGCGCTCGGAGGTCGGTCCCTCGGCGTCGTACGGACCGATGTGCATGATCTGCGCGGCGTGTCCCTCTTGCCAGGTCTCGCAGCGCAGACCCGCCACCATTTCGGGGCCCTTCTTGGTGGCTGCGTCGGCGGTTGCCGCGGCCACCTCGGCATCGGTCGCCTCAGCGGGGACTGGCAGCATCAGGGTCCAGCTCCACTCGACCGG
>JBBEBK010000073.1:0-4467 GCA_040882375.1 Chloroflexota bacterium | reverse complement strand
CGACCTCCTCCTCGGCGGTCAGCAGGGCGACCTTGCCGATCTCCTTGAGGTACATGCGCACCGGGTCGTCGATGCCGATCAGGTCCGCAGCCAGCGCCTCGAGATCCTCTTCCGTCCCGGCGCGCCTGGCAGGCGCGGCGTCCCGCGCATCGGTCTCCGGCTCAGCGATCAGCGTCGGGTTGTTGTCGGAGTCCATCACCTCGACGCCGCTCTCCTGGGCCGCCGCGTAGAAATCCTCTACCTCGCCGAGGTGCGCCTCCGGCTGCGGGACGGCTTCGAGGATCTGATCGTGGGTGATGAACCCATCCTCGCGACCCTGGGTGAGCAGGGCATCGAGCGGGGCCTTGCTGGCAGCCACCGGCGCCTCCGGCACCTTCGCCGCCGCGGCCTTCGCCGCCGCCTTCGGAATCGCCGGATCGGGCCTGGTCTTCTTGGTGGTCGTTGCCATTAACTCCTCCTCGCCCCGACCACCTGGGCCGGGTCTCTCATCGCTCTGGTTGCCTCGGCCTTCTCGCGGCCGAGTCGGGTGATCTGCTGTTCGAGCGCCTCAAGGCGCGCCTGATCCGATTCTCGTTGTGCCTCTTCCATGAGCAGGCGCCCGTCGCGGAGTGCCTCGTCGATGCGGCCGACCCGCAGCCGCAGGATGCAGATGCGCAGCGCCTCACGGGCCACGTCCGGCTCGAGCGCGTCGGCCTCGCCTCCCGCGGCCAGGCGACCGAGCAGGTCGCGCGCCAGGGCGGCGGTGGCAGGGTCGAGCCCGCCCACGAATGCCTCGAGGTCGACAGTTCCCGCGCTCGCCATTACATGTTCCCGCCAGGCGGCGACGAGTGCGACTGCAGCCGCGTCACGGAAGGGAAGCCGTTCCCCGGGTGAGAGCTCGGTTACCAGGGCCGGGAAGCGCAGCAGCAGCCCGAGCGCCTCACCCTCCACCGGGTCGAGCGCGATCGACAGGCCGACCACCGGCGCGTCCGCACGGGACGGTGCGGGCCGTGCGCTGCGACGCACCGGCTCGCGGGCCAGCGCCTCCAGCAGGACACGCTCTTCGATATTCACCAGGCGGGCCAGGCGCTGCAGGTAGAGGGTCCTCTCCACCGGGTCCCCCACCCGCTTGAGGAGAGCCAGCACGCGTCCCGTCAGATCGCGCTTGCCGGCCACCGTCTCGAGGTCAACTTCTGCCGCGGTCCGATCGATGAAGTACTCAATCACCGGCTTTGCCTCGGCGACGGCGCGTCGCCAGGCATCGGGGTCGGTGCGGATCAACTCGTCGGGATCCTTGCCCGCGGGGATGCGCACGACACGCACCTTGCTCACCGACTGGTCCGGACCGAGCTCCTCCAGCAGGCCGCGCTGGGTTGCCGCCTCACCTGCGAGATCCACGTCGTACGCGAGCGCGACGGCATCGGCGTAGCGCGTGGCGAGCTCGATCTGGCCGCCGGTCAGCGCGGTCCCCAGGCTGGCGACAACGTTGGTGAACCCCGCCTGGTGAGCGGCCATTACATCCGTATAGCCCTCGACGATAACGGTCATCTTCTCGCGACGGATGGACGCCTTGGCCAGGTCGAGGCCGTAGAGGGTGCGGCTCTTGTCGAACAGCGGTCCGGCTGGCGAGTTGAGGTACTTCGGGCCATCGGCGCCGGGCAGGATGCGCCCGCCAAGGCCCACCGGTCGCCCAGAGGCGTCCCTGATCGGGATGATGATCCTGCCGCGGAACTTGTCGATCACGCCGCCACGATTCGAGGCCGAGGCAAGTCCGCTCGCGATCAGCTCGTCATTGGTGAAGCCGCGACCGATGAGCCGGCGGGTCAGGGCGTCCCACGTGTTGGGGGCATGACCGATGACGAAACGTTCCAGGGTCTCATCGGTCAGGCCACGCTCCACCAGGTAGCGGCGCGCCGCCTCCGCCTGGCGCGCCTGCAGGAAGACCTCGCGATACCAGGCGATGGCGGCTTCGAGCGCCTCACGCAGCCGCCGCTTCTGACGGTCCTCGCGCGCGGCGCGCTCGGACAGCTCGACGCCGGCCTTCTCTGCCAGGCGGGACAGCGCCTCGCGAAAGTCGAGCCCATCACGCTTCATGAGGAACGTGAAGATGTCCCCGCCCTCCCCGCATCCGAAGCAGTGCCACGACTCGCGATCGGGACTGACGATGAACGACGGGGTCTTCTCAGCGTGAAACGGACAGAGCCCCTTGTACGCGGAGCCGGCCCGCTTGAGCACGACAGTTTCACCCACCACGTCAACGACGGGGAGCTTGGCCTTGATCTCGGAGGTGATCCCGGGGGTGGTCATCTGGACGGCGGATCCTGCGTCGCGCGGCCTCGTGTCAAGTCCCCTGCCAGTCGGTTGTCAAGGGGTTGTCAAGGGGGAGAACCGCATTCTACTACAGTGTCAAGCACCCAGGTCCTCGGCAGCGGCCGCTGATGCGGCAACGACGACCACCCGATGCTTGCCGGGCACTACTACACTCAACCGAACCGCGGCCATCCGGAAGATACCGATCCGCGCCATTACGGGAGCCTGTCGGGCACCGATGCAGTCTCAAGCCACAGACGCCGAACAGCAGGTCACGCCGGAGTCATTGCGCGAGGCTTTTCGGCACCTGCACGGGTCGCGACTGCACGGCTTCGCGCTGCTCGTCAGCCTTGGCGACGCGCGCCGTGCCGAACGGGCCGCCAGCGAGGCCCTTGCCTCCGGCGAGGCCCGCGCCACCTCGCTGCGCCATCCGGAGCGCGCCGCCGCCTGGGTCCGCGCCCAGGTCGTTCCCAGGATGCGCCGGTCCCATCGACCAGATCGGACAGACGCGGCAGCTCGTCGTGTCGCGCTGCGCGGGCTCGGCGTGGACGAGGCGGCATACGACGGTCTGGCGGCGCTCGACTTCGATGCGCGTGTGGCATTCGTCGCGTCTTCCATCGAACGGTTTGCCCCGCTGGACATCGAGACGATCCTCGGGGCCGGTCCCGCCGCGACGCATCGCGCCATCGAGCGGGCGCGACGGCGCTATCTCTCCGTTGTCGCGGGCCCGCCTGAACGGGATGGACCTTCGCCGAGCGCGGGGGCGGATCTCGAGGGCGAGCTCGGGCGCCGAGTCCGGATGGTTGCGGAGCGCGCCCTCAGCGGCGCCCGGAGCGCGGAGTTCGCATGAGGGAGCCGCACGCACGCTTCCAGGCGTGGCTGCTTGCCGGAGCAGAAGGCGACCCGCCGCGCGACCTTGCCGTGCATGCTTCCGTCTGCGCCGCATGCCGCGCGTCGATCGCCGCGTTCGACCGGCTTGAGTTCGTCGACCCTGGCGCCGCCACCATTCCTTCCCCGACGCGACCCGTGACACGGGGCGCGCTGGTGCGCGCGGGGCGTGCGGTGGGAGCCGCCTTCGGCGTGATGATCGCCGCCACGGTGCTTGGAGTCGGGGGCTGGCAGCTGATCGAAGCGGCGCGCGGAGGGCCGGACGGGATCGCGCGCGCCAGCGGAACGCCCAACCAGGTCGTGCTGGCCGGGAGCGGCACGCCGGGGGCCTCGGGGAGCCAAGAGCCGTCGGCCAGTGCGGGCGCGGCAAGTGCTTCCGCAGTGCCGACCGCATCGCCCTCGAGCGATAGGCCGGCCGCAACGCTCCGACCGACCGTCACTCCTACGCCGACGCCCGCACCCATCGGAACGTCCGTCCCCACGGCAACGTCCGTCCCAACGGCAACGTCCGTCCCAACGGCAACGTCCTTCCCAACGGCAACCCCAGCTCCGACGCTGGTGGTAACGCCGGTTCCCACGGCCACTCCTGCGCCGACGCCCGCGCCCACGCCCACGCCCACGCCCACGCCCACGCCCACGCCCACGCCGACCGTACCGAACGCCCCAGTTCTGTCGGCATCGACAGGGGCCACTGGGGAGATCGATCTCAGCTGGACGACGCCATACGACGGTGGAGACGGCATCACCGGGTATGAGGTGTTCTACGCAGACGGGACGCCTGTCCCCGGCGGCTTCGTTACGTCATCTACCACGGCGATGACGGACTCAGGTCTGCGCCGGGGGAGCAGTACTCCTACTACGTCGTAGCCTCGAACGGCATCGGGCCCAGCAGTCCTTCGAACACGGCCTCCGCTTCCGCCGGACTCTAGCGGTCGCGCTGCTCCGTGGTTGCCAGGGCTGCCTGGGCCGCCGCGAGGCGCGCTACGGGAACGCGGAACGGCGAACAGGAGACGTAGTCGAGCCCGATCTCGTGGCAGAAGGCGATGCTCGACGGGTCGCCGCCGTGCTCGCCGCAGATGCCCACCTTGAGTCCGGGACGCGCGGCGCGCCCGCGCTCGGTGGCGAGCCGGACCAGCTGCCCCACCCCCTCGCGATCGAGGACCTGGAACGGGTTCTCCGGCAGGATCTTGCGGTCCACGTACTGGAGCAGGAACTTGCCCTCAGCGTCGTCACGGGAGTAGCCGAAGGTCATCTGGGTCAGGTCGTTGGTGCCGAAGCTGAAGAACTCGG
>JBBEBK010000072.1:0-4471 GCA_040882375.1 Chloroflexota bacterium | reverse complement strand
CCGGGGCGGATCACGATCTGCAGCGGCGAGTCCTGGGGGGCCGCGCCGGGGCCGAGAGCCATGGGAGCGGCGACGGCTCGACCTTCAGGGTGTCTCTGCCCGCAGCAGCGAGCCCGTAGGCGACACTCCGCGGGGCCGCACCGAAGTGCGGATGCCGACAGCTGCAGCAGGACCCGCGGCCTTGAGCGAATCTTGAGATGAACTTGTCTCCAGTCCGCATTGCGTCTTGAGCGGCGGCGCCTACGGTGGTGACGTCGGAACGCGTACTGCGGAGGCAGCAATCGATGATGGACGGGGCCTGGGGAATGACACTGGGCGGCGGGATCTGGATGGTCGTCTGGGTTGGCGCCCTGCTCCTGATGGTCGGGCTGCTGGTCGCCGGCGGGCGTCGTGTCGAGCGTGACGACCCGCTCGAGATCCTGCGCGGCCGGTATGCACGCGGAGAGATCAGTGAAGCGGAGTACCGCCACGCGCGGGAGCTCCTCAGTGAGCCAGGAGGCAACAGGTGAGCAACAGAATCGTCGCGGGCGTCGCGGGCGTGGCCCTTGCGTTGGGCATCTTCGTTGGCGCGGCGGGCGCGATCGTGGTCCAGGACCGCGCGACGCCGGGCACGGCCATCATGAACGGGATGCCGGCAGGCATGGGCGGCTCGATGATGGGCGCCGGTATGGGCGCAGGCATGGGCGCAGGCATGGGCGGCTCGATGATGGGCGCAGGCATGCACGACCGGTACCGCGGGAGCGATCGATGAGCCGTCGGCGCGACACAGGCCGGCCGCAGCGGCACCGCGAGGAGCCAATCAGCGAGCAGCCGCCGCTCTGGCGCTACGGGCTGGCCGCGGTGGTGGTTGCGGGCGTGCTCGGTATCGGCGTCTTCTTCGGCTTCAGCGACTTCTTCGGCAGACCGGATGCGGCAACTGCAGCTGCTATGCCGGTGCGCATGAGCATGGCCGGCTTCGGACCGCAGGTCATCACCGGCAAGGTCGGCGAGGCGTTGGAGGTTGAACTGTGGACCACCGATGCCGCCGTGCATCTCCAGGGCGGAGTGCACACCCTCATCAGCGATGAACTGGGGATCTACGAAGAGCTGCCGGCTGAGTCACGGCGCACGGTGACGCTGCAGATGCCCACCGCGCCCGGCGAGTACGACATCTATTGCGACACCTGCTGCGGCGGCAAGGAGAGCCCGACGATGCACGGCACCCTGCTGGTTGAGGCGTAGGATGGCGCTGTCCGCCGACGGCCCGGCCGGGGCTCCCCCGAGTCCGGGCGTGTCCCGCTTTGCCTGGATCGATCTACCACCGCCTGCGCTCGCGCTTGCTGCTGCGCTGGGGCTCGTGGCCCTGATTGCAGGCGCCGTTGTCTTCGCCTCGCCCTTCGAGGCCGCCGCCTTCGGGGGCCTGACCGTACCGACGGTCCTGGGAGCGGGCGTGCTCGATGGCCTCAACCCCTGCGCCTTCGCCCTGCTCGTCCTGTTCGCCACGTACACGCTGACGCTGGTCAACGCGGTGACCGCGTCCGGCGATCCGACCGCGGTGGCACGCAGACGTCTGCTGGGCGCCGGGTCGCTGTACGTCGGGGCCGTCTGGATCACGTACTTCCTCGTCGGCCTCGGGCTGTTCACCTTCCTGGCCTGGCTCGGTGAGGATCACCTGGTCACCCGTGTTGCTGCCGTGCTGGCCCTGCTGATGGGACTGTGGATGGTCAAGGACGTCCTGTTCCCGGGCTTCGGTCCCGCACTGGCGGCCCCGCACGCCACCCATGGCTGGATGCACAGGGCCATGGAGCGCGGCGGGCTTGGCGGGATGTTGCTGGCCGGCGTCCTCGTGGGCCTCTGCACCGTGCCCTGCTCGGGGGCGATCTACCTGGCCATCGTGGCGGTCCTCCACGCCTCCGGCGGAGGTGCCACCGGCCTGGCGCTGCTGGCCCTTTACAACCTGGCCTACATCGTCCCGTTGGTGGTCCTGCTAGCCGTGGTCAGCAATCGCCGAGTTCTGGGACGGCTTGGCCGATGGAACCGGGCCAACTCACCGTGGGTCAGGGTCGGCCTGGCCGCTGCGGTTATCGCCATGAGCCTCGGGCTGTTGATAACGCTGTAGCGCCGCATCGAGGCGTCCGCCCCGGCGGCTCGCCGGCGGCGGGCAAGACATGTCCCGGAGGTTCCAATGGATCGCTTCTTCGCCGGCCTCGGCCGACTCGCCACACACCGCCGTTGGATCGTCCTCATCCCGTGGCTTGCCCGCCGATGACCGTGACGGGACGACCCCTTCACGAGGGATCGGTGAATGTCGCGATCCGGGCGGCCAGGACGATGGGCGCAGCGCTCAGCGGCGTCGTGGGTGCCATCTCGGGGATTGCGCCCCACGTCCTGCACCACGTCGGGCCGCTGGCCGGGGCCGCCTTCCTGGCCGGCGCTGGCGGGACCATTCTGTTCGGCCTCGCCGGCTTCGCCCTCTCGGTCCCGATGCTGTTGCGCCTGCGCCGACGCTTTGGCACCTGGGCCGCGCCGGCGGTTGCCAGCGCCCTGTTCACCGCCATCTACCTGGTGAGCGCGCTCGTGGTCGGTCCAGCCCTGACTGCGAATCCGATCACCGTCGATGCGCCCGCTTCGAGCCCGTCGCCCTCCGGCCACGCCGAACATCACTGAACGAGGTGGACAAGGCGTGGGCCGACGAAAGGTAGGCCGGAGGACCCGATCGAGACAGGCAGCGGGCGTGATGCCCCGCCCAAGCATGCAGCGAGTTGGCGCGGGTGCGCATCCCACCGTTACGCGTGACGGTGCATCGGGCGAGGTCGAGGCGGAGGCGCTGTCGGTCACCCATTGGTTTGCATCTGAACCCGACGGCGATCCGTACACGGCGACCGTCCGGTTCACGGGCCGACGCATCGGGGTGTCGGGGAAACCCGGGCCGCGGGATACCTTCGTGCAGGATGAATCGGTCGATCGGGTGGTGCCGGGAAGTGGCCCCGTTTCGGTCACTACCTGGGCATACGGACTCGGGCCCGGCGAGTGGACCGTCACCGCTGACCTCCTGCCGTCCGCGTCCGGCGCCCGGGCTCGTCAGTCCTCCCAGGGTCGGAAGCCACCTGGCGGCCACACCCTCCCAACTGCGGCATGGTCGTGGACGCGCTGGGCGCTGTCGGTCGGCCAATTCGCCCCGGTTAAGACGCGGTGGGCACCGTTGGTCCGCATGACCAGGATGCCAGCGGTCATTCCCGGCAGTTGGTCGGGCCTGATCGCGGTGGGCATCGTCATCGGCGCGGTGGTGCAGTCAGCACTGCTGGCGCGCGCCAACGTTGCGGTCGGGCTTTCGCTACTGGTCGACCTGGTCGCGCTGGCGTCAGGCATCTTGTTGGCGAAGCTGTGGTACCTGGCCGTGCAACCGCGCACCTCGTGGCGAGAATCGATCGGCGAGGGTTGGACCATGGACGGTATCCTCTTCGCGGCCCCGGTCGTGGGCGTCGCCGCATTGACTGCGTTCAACGTGCCGATCGGCGTCTTTCTCGATGCCAGTGCCGCTGGTCTCTTCTTTGGCGTCGCCATCGGGCGGCTGGGCTGCTTCTTCACCGGGTGCTGTGCGGGTCGCTGCACGCGCTCCCGCTGGGGAGTCTGGTCCTCGGACCGCCGTGTTGGGGCCCGCCGCATCCCGACCCAGCTCCTTGAGTCAGCGACCGGGCTGCTCATCGGTGGGGCGACCGCGTTCCTGGTCCTCGGTTCGCCCAAGGTCCCGGGCATGGTCCTTGTGGCGGCCGTCGCGGCCTACGTCCTCGTCCGGCAGATGCTGCTCCGGCTGCGGGCGGAACCGCACAACCCGGTGAGGGTGCGGGCGACGGCCGGCTTGGCCGCTTTGGTGCTCGTCGCCGCCACCGGGATGATGTTGGCCAATGCGGGCTGACACTTCCAGGCTCCGGTCGGCGCGACAGGGCCGGCTCCGTTGGACCATGGCCGTGGCTGGCGCAGTTCTGCTGATCCTGATCCAGGCAGGTTGCGTCGGTCCGATGGGTCCGATGGGTCCGATGGGTCCTATGCATCCCGGCATGCACGGCCCTGGCGGCGGGAACCCGGACGACGCCCCATCGCCGGTTCCGGGAGCTCCCGAACTGATCGTCACGGCCACGGAGTTCGCCTTCGAACCCGGTGAGCTGCGGATTCGCGTCGGCACGACCGTCAACCTCACGCTCGTCAACCGCGGTCAGCTCTACCACGACCTGAGCATCAGCGACCTTGGATTCGTCCTTACCGCCGATCCCGGCGACAGCGCCAGCGGTGCCGTGACGGTCGCCGATGTCGGCCGATTCAGGTTCGTGTGCAGCGTGCCGGGGCACGCCGAGGCGGGGATGACCGGCACCCTGGTGGTCGAGGCGGATTTCTGACGGGGTCCTTCGGGGACCTACTCGACGACGGGATACCCGAGGGCTCGCCAGGCGTTCATCCCGCCGTCGAGGTTCCACACATTCGTGTAGCCGGCGGC
>JBBEBK010000071.1:0-4493 GCA_040882375.1 Chloroflexota bacterium | reverse complement strand
CTCGGCGGCGCCAACTACGTGCTGTGGGGCGGGCGCGAGGGCTACGAGACCCTGCTCAACACCGACCTGGCTCGCGAGGAGCAGCAGTTCGCGCGATTCCTCGGACTGGTGGCCGAGCATAAGCAGCGCATCGGCTTCAAGGGCACGCTGCTGATCGAGCCGAAGCCTCAGGAGCCGACCAAGCACCAGTACGACTACGACGCGGCGACGGTCTACGGCTTCCTGGCGCGCCATGGGCTCGAGAGCCAGTACCGCGTCAATCTCGAAGCCAACCACGCCACCCTGGCCGGCCACAGCTTCCACCACGAGGTCGCCCAGGCGGTCGCGCTGGGCATCTTCGGCAGCATCGACGTCAACCGGGGCGACTACCAGAATGGCTGGGATACCGACCAGTTCCCGAACTCGGTCGACGAGCTGTCGCTGGCCCTGTACGAGATCCTGCGCTCTGGTGGGCTCACGACCGGCGGCTTCAACTTCGACGCAAAGCTGCGGCGCCAGAGCCTGGATCGGACCGACCTCTTCCACGCGCACATCGGCGGCATGGACACCCTGGCGCGGGCACTGCTGGCCGCCGCGGGGATGATCGAGAAGGGGAGCATCGAGCGACTCCGCGAAGCCCGCTACGCGGGCTGGACCGGCGATCTCGGCAAGGCGATCCTGCTGGAAGGGTCCCCGCTCGAGGTCCTCGCCACGCGAGTGCTGAGCGGCGAGATCGACCCAACGCCGCGTTCCGGCCAGCAGGAGGTCTTCGAGAACCTCGTGAACCAGGCGATCTGGGAGGTTGACGCGCCTGCCGACGACGGCGCGTCGGACTGAGCCGATGGGCCTCGCCCTGGGCATTGACGTCTCCACCACGGCGACGAAGGCGGTGCTCATCGATCCTGCTGGGAGCCTGTGCGGGATGGGCATCGCGGAGTACGGCGTTTCGAGGCCGCAGCCGCTCTGGAGCGAGCAGGACCCGGCCGCCTGGTGGGAGGCGGCCCAGACGGCGATCCGGGCGGCGCTCACCGCGGCACGCGCCAGCGGCGCCGACGTCGAGGTCGTCGGGTTGACCGGGCAGATGCATGGCGCCGTCCTGCTCGATGCCGCAGGAGCGGTCCTTCGCCCGGCGATCCTGTGGAACGATCAGCGCACCGCCGCCGAGTGCGACGAGATCCGGGCCGTTGTCGGGCGGGAGCAGCTGATCGCGACCACCGGAAACGATGCGATCACCGGCTTCACCGCGCCGAAGCTGCTCTGGGTTCGGCGTCACGAGCCCGACACCTGGGCCAGGCTCGCTCACGTCCTGCTGCCCAAGGACTACCTGCGCCATCGGCTGACCGGCGACTACGCGATAGACAAGGCCGATGGGTCGGGGACGATCCTGTTCGACCTCGCTGAACGCACCTGGTCCCCGGAGATACTGGCCGCCCTCGGCCTCGACCCGGCCTGCTTCCCGCCGACCTTCGAGGGTCCCGAGGTGACGGGCACCCTGACACGGGCGGCTGCCGAGGCAACCGGGCTGCGCGAGGGCACGCGCGTCGTGGCGGGGGGCGGAGACCAGGCCGCCAACGCGGTTGGCGTGGGCGTGGTGGCAGAGGGGACGGTGGCCCTGTCGCTCGGGACGTCAGGCGTCATCTTCGCGACCACCCACGCACCGCTGCACGAGTCGCGTGGCCGGGTCCACGCCTTCTGCCACGCGGTCCCGGGCCGCTGGCACCTGATGTCGGTGATGCTGTCGGCGGGTGGCAGCCTGCGCTGGTTCCGGGACGCGCTGGCCCCGGGCGAGGCCTTCAGTGAGGTTGCTGCCTCAGCGGAGGGCGTCGATGCCGCTGCGGATGGGCTCTTCTTCCTGCCATACCTGACCGGGGAGCGGAGTCCTCACCCCGATCCGCTCGCCCGCGGAGCCTTCGTCGGCCTCACTGTGCAGCACGACCGCCGCCATATGACCCGCGCGGTCCTCGAAGGCGTGGCGTTTGGGCTTCGCGACGGTCTGGACCTGATGCTCGCCGCCGGCATGCCGCGCCCCGCCCAGATTCGTGCCTCAGGTGGTGGCCTCGCCAGCCCCGTGTGGCGGCAGATCCTGGCCGACATCCTCGATGCGGAGCTGGTGACGACCTCCACCACCGAGGGGGCAGCGTTCGGCGCCGCGATCCTGGCCGCGGTCGGGGCCGGCTGGTTCCCGGACGTGCCCGCCGCGGTGGCCGAGGTCGTGCGAACCACGCCAGCGGCCGCGCCCGGCGCGCGGCGGTCTGCGTATGCGGCCGCGCACGCGGCTTACCGCGATCTGTACCCGGCCCTGGCGCCTTCCTTCCGACGAGTCTGAGCGGCGGAGCGTCAGCCGCGCAGCTCGAGCTGCGCCAGCTCCTTCTGGGTCACCTCGGCCGGCTTCTTGCCCAGGATGATCATGCCCAGCACGTGGTCCGGCGTGACGTCGGCCTTGTTGACGGTGTCCACGATCTTGCCGTGGTACATGACGCTGATGCGGTCGGAAAGGTCGAACACGTCATGGATGTCATGGCTGATCAGGAAGATGCCGATCCCCTCGGCCTTCAGCTGCCGGATCAGATCGCGCACCTGCGCGGTCTCGGCCGGGCCGAGCGCCGCCGTCGGCTCGTCCATGATCATGATGCGTGCGTTGAAGTGGACGGCCCGCGCAATGGCCACGGCCTGGCGCTGTCCGCCCGAGAGCGATGAGACGGCGGTGCTGAACCGGGTGAAATTGGGGTTCAACCGGCCCATCACCTTGCGGGTCTGGTCCTCCATGGCCGAGTCGTCGAGGTCTCCCAAGCGCGTCGTCAGCTCGCGACCGAGGAACAGGTTGGCGGGAGCGTCAAGGTTGTCGGCCAGCGCCAGCGTCTGATAGATCGTCTCGATCCCATACGCCTTGGCATCGCGCGGATTGGCGATAGTTGCGATCTCCCCATCGATCAGGATCTCTCCCGAGTCCGCCTTGCGAGCCCCGGAGAGCGCCCGCATGAGCGTCGACTTGCCGGCGCCATTGCCGCCCACGACACCCATCACCTCGCCCGCGTCGAGGTCGACGGTCACGTCGTCCACCGCATGCACGCCCCCGTACGAGACGCGGATGTTGCGCATCTCCACCAGCGGCGCCCTGGCAGTGACGGTCATCACCAGTTCTCCATGCGACTATGCCTGGCGACGACGGTTGTAGGTGTCGAACCCCACCGCCACGACCAGGACGATGCCTGCCACGATGTTCTGGACCGCCGAATTCACGCGCGTGAAGTTCAGGCCGTAGGCCAGTGTCTGCATCACCAGCGCGCCCAGGACGGCACCCGGGATGGTGCCGATGCCGCCGGCGAGCGACGTCCCGCCCACAACGGCGGCGGCGATCACGTACAGCTCGTTGCCCTGCCCGATGTCGAGGGTTGAGCCGTTGAGGCGCGCCGCTGCTATGGCGGCGCTGATGCCGCACAGCAGACCCATCAGGGTGAACACCTTCAATATCGTCCAGCGCGTGTTGATACCGGCCAGCTCAGCCGCCTCGGGGTTGCCGCCGTAGGCGAAGACGTTGCGGCCGAAGCGTCGGCGGGTGGCGATGTAGGTCATCACCAGGGTCACGCCAATGACCAGCACGACCGGCCACGGGATGCCGACCGGGATCTGCAGGCCGCCGGGCGGCTCGGTGATGCCGTGCGTCGTGGCGTACCTGGTCGCCAGGCCGGGGGGCCACAGGTTGGCGTTGAAGAACGCTGCCAGGCCCACCACGGCGCCGACACCGACCATGGCCAGCAGCGCATCGGCCCACCTGGGACGCAGCGGGAACCCGAAGCGGCGCCGCTGCCGTCGACCGCTGATGAGCAGCGCGATGGTGCCGAGGGCTGCGGCGATGCCGATCGCCCAGGTGGGGGTCGCACCGATCGAGCCGATCGCACCGCCCCCGAGCAGCTGGAACGTGTCGTCCAGGCCCGACTTGGCGGCACCCTCGGAGAGGACCCACACCACGCCCCGCAGCGACAGGAGACCGCCCAGGGTGACGATGAACGAGGGGACGCCGATGTAGGCGATCACGAATCCCTGGAAGGCCCCGATGGCGGAGCCGAGACCGAGGCCGAGCGCGAGCGCGACGATCCACATGTAGCCGGTCTCGAATCGGAGGCCGAGGTCAGGCATCCACTCGGTCATCAGCATGGCGTACGTCATTGACACCAGGCCCACCGTCGAGCCGACCGAGAGGTCGATATTGCGCGACACGATGACCAGCACCATGCCGGTGGCCATGACGGCCACGACCGAGGCCTGGATCGAGAGCACGACGAGGTTCGAAGGGCTCAGGAACTTGCCGTCGGTCCGGATCCCGAAGTAGGCGAGGATGAGCGCGAGGGCCAGGAGCATGCCGAAGAGCCGCAGGTCGATCTCCAGCGTGCTGAAGATGCCTCGCAGCGGCGGGCGCTTGCTCGCCCGGAGGGCATCGGGTGCCGTGCCGGCGATGTCAGCCATCCGGCGCTACCTCGTGGCGGTGAAACGAAGGCGCCCTGCGTCGCGCAGTC
>JBBEBK010000070.1:0-4531 GCA_040882375.1 Chloroflexota bacterium | reverse complement strand
TACGGCACCGAGATCGCGTACGAGCGCCATCGCCATCGGTTCGAGGTCAACAACGGGTACCGCGACCGCCTTGGCGCAGCGGGCATGTGGTTCAGCGGCGTCTCGCCCGACGACCGACTGGTCGAGTACATCGAGCTGCGCGATCACCCGTGGTTCGTGGCGACCCAGGCGCATCCGGAGCTGAAGAGCCGGCCGAATCGGCCGCATCCGCTCTTCCGCGATTTCGTCGGCGCGGCCGCGGAGCGCATCGGGCTGGCCGGTGCGACCGTCACCGCCGACGCGTCGGCGGCACGGGTGGACGGCAACTCCTGAGCCGATGAGCCCGCGCAGCAGCGGCCGGTCGGCCGCCTTCGACCGAGCCGCCTACGAGCGCGGCGCTGAGGCGTTTCTCGCCGAGTCCGAGGAGGAGCAGTACCAGCACCTCGCCGGGCTGCGTGAAGAGCTGGCGCTGGAGCCGATCTACGCCCGCCACGCCGAGCTCTTCAGCCGCGGTGCGGTTGACGCGCTGCGTGCCCTGGTCGAGGCCGGCGGACCCGAGGCGAATCGAAACCGGGCGCTGCTGGCCCTCGCCACCGATGGGTTCGGGGAGCGCGAGGTCGGTGCACTGACCGATGCCATCGGCACGGCCGAGGCGACCGCGGTGGTGATCTGGCGAGGCGAGCGGCTGCCGTTCCGCGCCGTGCGCAACCGGATCAGCGAGATCAGCGGCCGCACCGAGCGCAACGCCCTGTTTGCCTCGTATCGCGAGGCGGACGAGGCGATCAACGCGCTGCGAGCGCAGCGCCTCGGACGGATTCACGAGTTGGCGAGGGAGCTCGGCTACACCGACTACGTTGACCTCGTCCGGGTGACCCGCGGCTTCGACCCTGATCTCCTGGGAGCCGAGATGCGGGCGTTCCTCGCTGAGTCCGAGACGCCGTACTTCGCGGCCCTGCGACGCCTCCTGGCAAGGATCGAGATCGAGCAGGGCGACGCCACGCTGGCCGACCTGTGGTACGTCCTGCGCGCCGGCGGCTGGGACCACTGGTTCGGCGGCAAGCAGCTGATGCCCGCCCTGGAGGCCACGCTGCGCGGACTCGGGATCGAGCTGCGCGGGCAGGCCGGCGCGACCCTGGACGTGGAGGCGCGTCCCAACAAGGCGCCGCGCCCGTTCGTCTCGGTGATCAACGCCCCGCGCGACGTGCGCCTGGTGATGCAGCCGCACGGCGGCTGGGAGGACTACGCCTCCGCCTTCCACGAGGCGGGGCACCTGGAGCACTTCCTGCACGTGGACCCCGACCTGCCGGTCTCGGCGCGTGAGCTCGGGGACGCCGCCGTCACCGAGGGCTACGCCATGACCATCGAGCGGCTGCGGACCGAGCCGGCCTGGCTGGAGGAGATGCTGGGCATGCCGGCCGAGCACGCGCAGGCCTTTGCCGACTTCTCTGCCTTCTACGACCTGGCCACCATGCGCCGCCTGGCCGCGTGGCTCCTCTACGAGCTGCGCCTGCACCGGGGCGGCGACGATGCGCTGCATCGGGCCGACTATGCCGGTCTCACCGGCCTGCTGACCGGCGTCCGCGAGCCGGAGGAGCGCTACCTGGCGATCGACAGCGGCATGTACGGGGCCTCGTACCTGCGCTGCTTCATGGTCGACGCGCAGCTGACCGACCACCTGAAGGCGCGCCACGGCGAGGCCTGGTGGCGGAACCCGGGGGCCGGAGTGACGCTCCGCGACCTGTGGCGCCGGGGCATGGCGATGAGCGCGGAGCAGCTTGTTGCGCATCTCGGGTATGATTCGCTGGACTGGCGACCGGTCGTCCGCCAGGTCCGGGCCAGGCTCATCGGTGAGATGAGCGGTTACGGCGGGCCCAACATCACCACTCGAGCTGGGACCCGCAAGGTCTGAACGACGACCGCGGCACTTCCCCGCACGCGTGCGACACGCCTGAACCCGATTCTCGCCCTGTCGCCTCGCACCCGATCCCGCGCCCTGCCGTCCCGATGAGCAACTCCCACGTTGAGGTCAGCAACCAACCCATGCAGCACACCGTGCATCCGAGGCGTTCATGAACGACGAGACTCGCCAGCCCCGCCGCGGCCGCCCGCGCCGTCGCCCCGACGGAGGTGGAGGTGGCGGCGGCCCGCGCCGACAGGCGCCGCGTACCCAGTACCGCCGCCCGGGCACGTACGGGAACTCGGGCTACTCGTCGATCTTCGCCGGCCCATTCCCGCGTGAGGGTGATGGGGGCGAGGAGTCGTGGAACCTGGCAGACCTCCAGGCCAAGGGCCTGGAGGAGCTTCGGGAGCTCGGCACCGAGCTGGGGATCGAGGGCGCCGAGGAGCTCGAGCACTCTGACCTGATCCTCAAGCTGCTAGACGTGGTGCCGTTGACGCCAACCCAGCCGCGCCACGAGCAGAACGGCAAGCCGGGGATAGCCAACGGCATCCTGGAGATCGTGGACGAGGGCTTCGCCTTCCTCCGGGTCCACGGCGTGATGCCTTCGCCGGATGACATCTACGTCAGCTCGTCGCAGGTCCGCCGCTTCGGGCTGCGCACCGGCGACAAGGTGGAAGGCCAGACCCGTCCGCCCAAGGACCAGGAGAAGTACTGGGGCCTTCTGCGGGTGGACACGGTCAACGGCGTCGATCCCGACACAGCACGCCGCCGTCCGTACTTCGACACGTTGGTGCCGGTCTTCCCCGACTCCATGTTCGACATCGAGACCGACCAGAAGAACCTCACCCAGCGACTGATCAACCTGATCAGCCCCATTGGCAAGGGCCAGCGTGGTCTGATCCTGTCGCCGGCCAAGGCCGGCAAGACGACCGTGCTCAAGCAGATCGCGCACGGCATCACCGACAACTACCCTGAAGCCCTGCTCATGGTCGCCCTCATCGGTGAGCGGCCCGAGGAGGTCACCGACATGCAGCGCTCGGTGCAGGGCGACATCTATGCGTCCACCTTCGACGAGCCGACCGAGAACCACACCCGCGTGGCCGAGATGGCCCTGGAGATCGCCAAACGCCAGGTCGAGACCGGCCGGGACGTGGTGATCCTGCTCGACTCGATCACGCGGCTGGCGCGCGCCTACAACCTGGCGCTGCCGGCCTCGGGCAAGACGCTGTCCGGCGGCGTGGACCCGATCGCCCTCTATCCGCCCAAGCGCTTCTTCGGCGCGGCGCGGAATATCGAGGACGGCGGCAGCCTGACGATCATCGCCACCTGCCTGGTCGATACCGGCTCGCGGATGGACGACGTCATCTACGAGGAGTTCAAGGGGACCGGCAACATGGAGCTGGCCCTCGATCGCAAGCTGAGCGAGAAGCGGATCTTCCCGGCCATCGACGTCCTCCGCTCCGGCACGCGCCGCGAGGAGCTGCTCCTCGACGAGAACTCCCTGAAGATGACCTGGACGATGCGGCGGATGCTCTCCGCGGTCGGGCCGAACGAGGGGATCGAGCTGCTCATGCAGCGGCTCGGCAAGACGAAGAACAACGCCGAGTTCCTCGTCTCGCTCTCCAAGAGCGTCGAAGCCTCCGAGCGCTGATCGCCCGCCTCTCATGACCCGCGCCGCGCGGAGAGCACTCGCCGCGCTCATCGGCGCCGGTCTCTTCGTGGTCGCCTGTACCGCGCCGGCGAGTCCGAGCGCCTCGCCGTCGATATCGGTCCAGCCGTCGCCCACCGCTGAGCCGACCCCAGGCGTGGGTGATGTCGTGCCCGCGCCCGGCTCGACGAGCACCGTCTACGGGCCGAACCCGCGTGCCATCGTGGTGGCGATCGACCCGGGGCACGGCGGCTGCCTGGACTGGGGCGTGCCCGATCCGGAGCGGCGCGGCGTGGACTTCAGCGAGAAGACGATGACCCTGGCCATCGCGCACGAGCTGCGGCGCCTGTTGGAGGCGCAGGGGATCACGGTGGTGATGACCCGCACCGATGACTCCGCGCTGGCCGGCGACGACTATCCCGACCTCGGCTGCAACGGGCCGCCATGGCGCGACGTGAACGGCGACGGGGAGGCGGGCTTCGACGACACCGGCGCCACGCGAACGCGCGACGAGCTCCAGGCGCGGATCGACCTGGTCAACCTGGCGCGCGCCGACCTGCTGGTCAGCATCCACATCAACTCGCTCGTGTCGAACGGGGTCGTCGTGGAGGCAGCTGCCACGCTGACCTACTACACCGATGAGGTTCCGTGGGGCATCAGCGCCGGTTTTCGCCTCGGGCACCTCGTACAGGACGGCGTGGTGGAAGCGCTCGACGGAGTCGCCACCTACGATCGGCAGGATCGCGGCGTCGAGCCGGTGAACTTCTACATGATCGGCGCGCCCCTGTTCGTGCCCACCGAGGAGCGTCCCGATCCGCGCAAGCAGCCGACCCGCGGGATCCTGATGCCCGGCGTGCTGACGGAGGTCGGCTCGATCACCCTCACCGCCGAGCACGATCTGCTCGGAACGGCCGTCGGGCAGGCGGCCGCAGCGGAAGGCATCTTCGACGGGCTTGCCACCTACCTGGTCGACCGTCCCATCGCCGCCCGCTACGACGCGCTGA
>JBBEBK010000069.1:5743-29077 GCA_040882375.1 Chloroflexota bacterium | reverse complement strand
GCACGCCGGCATCCGCGACCGTCCCCACGACCCACGGCGCGGCCGCCACGGCGCACACCCTTGAGGCGATGGATGGCGCGTCGCTGCGCCCCGGGGTGACGTGCGCGTCGTCGACACCCAGGCCCTCGGCCAGGCGCTCCGCCAGACCCGAGAGTTGCTCGGGCGCCGCCTGCACACTGATCCGCACGATTCCGACCTCGCGCGCCTGGGCGAGCAGCCGGGAGACCTTGGAGATGCTGTAGCCGGTCAGGTCCGCGATGGAAGATTGGCTCTGGTCACGGATGTAGTACAGCTCGGCCACGAGGCGCATCATCTGCTCGTCGCCCGAGGTCGCCGGTGTGGGGCGCGGCGCCGCCGTCATCGCGTCGAGCGGACCTGCACGGAAGCGCTCCTATCCTTGACACTCAGCGAGTCGCGGGAGTATACAAGGGAGACCCTGCAAAACTGGTACGCAAGTTTTTGCACGCTCCCATTGTGACGAATCTGGCGGCGGGACGGAAGGGGTTGCGGTGAGGCAATTCGACGTGGTGGTCGCTTCGCACGGCGGTCTGGCGACCGCCTTGCTGGAGGCAGCCGCCATGATCTCCGGGCCCGCCGACCACGCCACGGCTGTCGGCCTGGACCCGACCGATTCGCCCGAGACCTACCGAGAGCGGTTGCTCGCCACGATTACGCCGGGGCGCCCGACCCTGATCCTGACCGACCTGTTCGGCGGCACGCCCCAGAACGTGGCGATCGCGGCGACGCGCTCGCAGCCGGTGCGCTGCATCTCTGGGGCAAACCTCGGCCTGGTCATCGAGGCGCTGACCGCGGATGAGCCGCTCGGCGACGCCCTGGTCGAGAGGCTGGTTGCGGCGGCGCGCGAGTCGATCGTGGACATCGCCGCCCGGATGGCGGCCCGCACGTGACGACCGGGACAATGAAGATATGACCCCTACCTCGATCCCAGGACACCTGGAGAACGCCGGGCGCTGAAAGGAGGACGACCCGGCCGGCTGGCAGTACGGAGAGGGAGGTTGGATTGGGACTTCGACTCGTGCGCGTCGACGATCGGCTCATTCACGGGCAGGTCGTCGCCATATGGCTGAAGGCGCTGGGAGCCAAGCGGATCGTCATCGTCGATGACGTCACCGCCAGGGACGACTTCCTGCGCGAGGTGATCGAACTGACGGCCCCCAGCGGGGTCCCGGTCGAGATCCACGACCTGGCGAGCGGAACGGATCGAGTGCGGCAGGTTGCCGCACACCCGGATCCTGCCTTCGTCATCCTCAGGTCGCCAGTCACCGCGCTGCGCCTGCGCGAGGCGGGCATCGAGTTCCCACTGCTGAACGTCGGAGGGCTCGGGGCAGGCCCGGGCCGTAAGCCCCTCTACCGGAACATCTCGGCCTCGCCCGATGAGTTGGAGGCGATGCGCCAACTCGAGAGGATGGGGACCACCGTCGAGCTCCGCATCGTGGAGAACGACCGCCCCACCATGTTCGCATCGGTCGACAAGTAACCGGAGGGTTCAGTGGAAGTGATTGCGAGGTGCGCGTCATGGAACGCGTGAACGGCTCGCGGCGCCCGACCGGGATTGCGGCTGCCATCAGTGTTGCCGTCTTCGGCACGCTGGTGATCGCCAGCCCGGTCTTCGGCGCCAACGGCGATGACACCGGGGTCAGCCTGGTCCAGGCGATCCTGATCGGTCTCGGCTACTACCTGTCCAACAGCCCATGGCTCGCCGGCATTGGCGGGTTCTTCGGCCTGTACCGGCCACTCGTCGCCGGATTCCTGGTCGGCGTGATCATGGGCGACCCCGTTGAGGGCGCCAAGATCGGTGCGGCCATCAACATCCTCTACCTGGGCTTCATATCGGCCGGTGGCTCGATCCCGGCCGACCCGTCGGTGGCCGGCTGGGTCGGCACCGCATTGGCGATGGGCGGCGGGCTCGACGCGGGCGCAGCGATCACGCTGGGCGTGGCGGTCGGCCTGCTCGGCACCTTCATCTTCTTCACCCGGATGAGCGTGGACGCGGTCTTCGCCCACTGGGCCGATGCGCGAGCGGAGGAGGGAGACATCGGTGGCGTGGCCAGGATGAACTGGCTACCACCGCAGATCTTCCTGTTCATCATCAGCTTCTTCCCGGCGACGATCGCGGTCTACGCGGGCGCGCCGGTGGTGGCTGACGCAATCGCCTGGCTGCAGGGCAACCTGCCGTGGTTCCTCAAGGGACTTGAGATCGCCGGCGGCATGCTTCCGGCCATCGGTCTCGCGATGAACATGCGGTTCATCTTCCGCGGCGCGGTGGTCCCCTACTTCTTCATCGGCTACATCCTGTCGGTGGCCGCTGCCGGAGGCCTGAATATCGTGGCCGTCGGCATCATCGGCGCCGCACTGGCGTTCCTCCACGTCTCGTTCGTGGGGCCGTCGATGCTGAAGAAGGAGGCCTGAGATGGGCTCCGAAATGATGGGCAAGCCCGAGATCAGGCTGGAGCGGTCTGACGTCCAGCGCGCCTTCTGGCTGTGGACCTTCTTCAGCCACTCCAACTACAACTATGAGCGGCTTCAGGGGACGGCCTTTGCGCATTCCATGACGCCGATCATCCGAAAGCTCTACCACACCCCCGAGGAGATCAAGGCGGCGCTCAGACGGCACCTGGTCTTCTTCAACACCGAGCCGAACGTCGGCGGCGTCATCCACGGCGCAGTCATCGCCATGGAGGAGCAGCGGGCGAACGGTGCCGATATCGACGACGACGCCATTAACGGGGTGAAGACCGGCCTGATGGGTCCGCTCGCCGGCGTCGGCGACACGATCAGCCAGGGAACCATCACCCCGATCCTGCTGTCGGTGGGCATCAGCCTCGCCGCGGCGGGGAACTGGCTCGGGGCGCCCCTCTACTTCGTGCTCGAAGTGGGGATCATGCTGGCCCTGGCCTACTTCTTCTGGATGCAGGGCTACGATCGCGGCCGCGAGGGCGTGACCGGACTGCTCCGCTCCGGACTGCTCGACCGAGTGGTGCTCGGCGCAGGGGTCCTCGGCAACGTGGTGCTGGGCGCATTGACCGCCCAGTTCGTCCACCTCTACGTGACCCTGCAGCTCACCATCGATGACTCCAAGTTCCAGCTGTACGAACTCCTCGGCAGCATCCTGCCGGGCCTGCTCCCGTTGCTCTTCACCCTGATGACGTGGTGGCTGATCGCCCGCAAGCGGGTCTCACCGATCTGGCTGCTGCTCATCTACGTGGTGGTGGCGATGGTCGGGGCATTCCCCTTCTGGGGAGACCAGGCCTGCCCGTCGATCCTCAACCCGTTCTTCCAGCCCGACTACTGCGTGCCCGCACCGCCGGCCGCCTGAGTCGGTTGTCAGGTCACTTCACCGATGGCCCGGGCGCAACGCCCGGGCCATCGGACTCATACAGAGGAGATTCGTGACCAATCCCCAGCCAGCGCGAGGATTCGGGCGGCTGGGCCGTGGCGAGTCCTGGGCCCTGATCACCGCACTCGCCTACACCGCCACCAACCTGCTGTTGCGCGCGGCGGCGGTGGAGATCGACCCGTGGCTCGGCTCGATGCTGCGGCAGGTTCCGGTCTTCGCCCTCGCCTGGGGCGCGGTGGTCATCGGACGGCGCGCGGAAGTATGGCCCTGGTCGTCACGCTTCCTCGGCTGGCAGTTCGCCATCGCCCTTGTCGTCGGCGGCACCATCAGCTTCGTGATCGGCAACCTGTTCTACTTCAACGCGCTCGCCACCGGCGGGCTGGGGGTCACCGCTTCGGGAGCCCAGGCCGGCATCATCCTGACGGCCCTGATCGTTGGGCTGGTGGCACTCGGCGAGCGGCCGGCGCGGCAGGTGGTCGCCGGGGCCGCGGTTCTGGTCGGTGGCCTGGTCTTGATCGGACTGGCGCGCGGCGCGTCGGTCGACGGGTGGCTCGTTGGCCTGGCCTTCGCCCTGGGTGCGGGGGCCAGCTACGCCATCTCGAATGTGCTCACCCGCCTGGTGCAGCGCACGCGGCCGACCACCTTCGTGGCACTTGCCGGGACCAGCTTCGGGGGCCTCGTGCCATTGCTCGTCATCCAGCTCATCCGCGGCGGCGGCAACCCGATCCATGGCGCCGACGCCGAGCAGGTGCTGATCGTGCTGGCCGCCGGCTGCTTCAACGCACTTGCCCTCCTCGGAATCGTGCAGTCGATGCGCTACACCACCGTCGCCATCGCCAGCAGCATCCAGAGCTCCACCGTCGTCTTCTCGTACGTTGCGGCGGTGATCCTGTTCGCCGAGAGCAGCGTGCCGCTGATGGTGGCCGGGGTCGCAACCGTGGCGCTCGGAATCGTGATCAGCCAGCTCGGCCGGCGGACAGCGCCGCCCGAGCCGACCGCCGCCGCTATTCCCCCTGCGGGCCCAGCGGGGTCGTGAAGCGCACGAAGTAGCCGTCGGGGTCGGCGATCCGGAAGTCGGTCGCTCCCCAGTCGCGCTTCACGAGCTCGCGCACGGTGCAACCCATCGTCTGGGCCGTCGCGTACAGCTGTCGCAGGTCGTCCTCATCGGCCACATCGATGCTGACCTCCACGCCGACTCCCCTCGGGAATCGGTCGAGGTGCGGCGTGAAGTAGTGCTCGTGATCGCGGGCGTAGGCGTCGTGCTGCAGCCCGAGGCGAGACCCGGATCGATCGATCAGCGCCCACCCTTCCCAGCGGCGCACCTGGGTGAAGCCCAGCCGAGCGTAGAACTCGATCGTCCGGTCGAGGTCGCTGACGAAGAACTCGGCGCGCGTCAGCAGGGCCGGCCGCGCGCCGGTATCGATCGGTCCTATGACGGCTCACCGATCCGGGTGAAGACGTTCTTGGCCTGCATGTACTTCTCCATCCCGACGCCGCCCAGCCCGGACTGCTTGTAGCCGTGCGACGGCGCCTCGAGGACGCCGGGACTGAACCACTGGTTGACGTACACCTGGCCCGCCTTCAGGCCGCGCGACAGGTAGGCGGCACGGTCGAGGTCGGAGGTGAAGAGCCCGCTCGCCAACCCGTACGAGGTGTCG
Source organism: Chloroflexota bacterium (assembly GCA_040882375.1). Classification (GTDB taxonomy): domain Bacteria; phylum Chloroflexota; class Limnocylindria; order QHBO01; family QHBO01; genus CF-167. The sequence continues at coordinate 24,061 of JBBEBK010000069.1, read as the reverse complement.
TTGGCGATCTGGAGCGCCTCCGGCAGGGTGTCGAACGCCTGGAGCGCCACCACCGGGCCGAAGATCTCCTCGCGCATGATCCGGCACGACGGGGAGACGTCCGCGAAGACGGTCGGCGGGATGAAGGTGCTGATCGAGCGCTCGGCATCGGCGTAGGGCTCGCCACCGGTGACCAGGCGCCCCTCGCCCTTCCCGACGCCGATGTACTCCCAGACCTTGCCGGCGTGCCCGCTGCTGATCACCGGACCCAGCTCGGTCTCGTCGTCGAGCGGATCGCCGACACGCATCGCCGCTCCCGCGGCGGCCAGGCGCTCGACGAACTCGTCGTAGACGCCCCGCTGGACGAGGATCCGCGACCCGCACACGCAGATCTGCCCGGTGTTGCCGAAGGCGCCCAGCTTGCTCCAGAAGACGGCACCGTCCAGGTCGGCGTCGTCGCACACGATGTTCGGGTTCTTGCCGCCGAGCTCCAGGCTGACACGCTTCACCTGCGCGGCGGCGAGTTCGAGGACGCGGGTCCCCGCCTCGACGCCGCCGGTGAACGAGATCATGTCGACGCCCGGGTCGGCGACCAGCGCCTCGCCGACCACCGGACCAGGGCCGGCCACCACGCTGATCGTACCGGGCGGCATGTCGAGCTCGGCCAATAGCTGCGCCAGGCGCATGAAGGTGAGCGACGCCATCTGTGCCGGCTTCATGATCGCGGCGTTGCCAGCGGCCAGGATGGCGGCCATGCGCTGCACGCCGGTCCACAGCGGACCGTTCCAGGGCAGGATCTCGGCCACCACCCCGAGGGGCTCGAGGTATTCGTGGTGGATCACCGAGCTGTCGGGCATGGTCGCCGCTCGGCCGACGATCGCCTGGGCGCGCCCTGCGAAGAAGCGCAGGGCATCGAGCGAGATGCTGATATCGCTGTAGTGCACGCTGGCGATCGGCTTGCCGGCGTCGACCGCCTCCAGGAAGGCGAGCTCGTCGGCATGGATCTCGATGACCGTCGCGATCTGCTCGAGCAGCTTGGCGCGCTGGCGGCCGGTGGTGCGGCCCCAATCACCATCTACCGCGGATCGCGCACCGCGCACCGCCCCCGCCACATCCGTCGGCCCCGCCAGTGCGATGCGAGCGACCGCCCGGTCGTCCCGCGGCGAGACGGCGTCAAACGTCGCCCCGTCGGCAGCCTGGCGCAGGGTGCCGCCGATCAGGAGGGGGTACGGGTCGGGGCTGATCAGCGCCCAGCGCGGATCGCCCGCGTACCGGTCAGTGCGGACGGGGGCCGCGGTGGCCATCGCTACACCGCCGCCGGCAGCTCGACGCGGGCCAGCGCCTCGTCGACGCTCGCGCCGTCGTGGAGCACCGCAGCGATCGCCGCCGTCATCTTGCCGGGGGTCGGGTGGGTCCAGATGTTCGTGCCGAATGCGACGCCGGAGGCACCCGCCACGATGACCGCGTCATAGACGACCTGAAGAACCTCGCGCGCCGAGTTCATCTTCGGTCCGCCCAGCACCACCACCGGGACACCCGCGTTCTCGATGACCGTGCGCATCGACTCGGGGTCGCCGGTGTAGAAGGTCTTGATCATGTCGGCGCCCATCTCGACGCCGATCCGCGCCCCGGCGGCGATCTTCTCCGGCGTGTGCAGGTCGCGCCGCCCGAACCCGCCGGGCACCGTCTCGGCGATGTACGGCAGGCCGTAGCGCGCGCACATGGCGCCGAGCGCACCCGCCTCGTTCACCGAGTTGTCCTCGCCGAACGGGTAGACCATCACCTTGAGCGCATCGGCGCCCACCGCCAGGGCACGTTCGACAACGTGCTCGAGGAGTGGGGGCGAGGTTGGGACGCTGGCGATCAGCGCCGCCGGGCCGATCTGCTCTGCGTACAGCGTCGCCGAGCCGAGGGGCACCAGGAATGCGTCGGCACCATTCGCCACCGCCGTCGCACACGTCTCGCCGTACTTGGCCAGTGCCGGGACGGGGGCGTCCAGGAAGCTGGTGTGGTCCATGGCCACGATGAACAGGTGGCCGTCGGCCGGCATCAGCCGGCGCATCCGTCGCTTCATGTCGGGTGATCTCCTCTTGGCCGGGGGGTCAGGGGTTGACGATCATTCGGTAGGTGCCCGGCTCGATCGATGCGTCGAGCGCGGCGCGCAGGTCGCCGAGCGGGAAGCTGCGCTGGATGAGCGGCCGCAGGTCCACGCCGCGCAGGCCGATCAGCCGGCTCGCGACCTCGAAATCGACCTGCTCGCTGGAGAGCGAGCCGATCACCCCGGTCTCCCGGTTGTGCATCAGGTTCGGGTCGATCTCGAGCGGCGTCATCGGGTGGGCCGAGGCGAACAGCATCAGGCGACCGCGGTCCGCGATCATGGCCATCGCCTGCTCGTTGGCCTTTCCGGAGCCGAACGCGGTGATGACATGGTCGGCGCCTCGCCCATCGGTCAGCTCCTTGACGCGGGCCACCGGATCCTCGGTCGAGGCGTCGATAAGAACATCGGCGCCGAGCTCCTTTGCCTTGGCCAGCCGGCCCGCATCGATCTCGCTGACGATCACGCGCGCCCCGTGCTTCTTGAGGGCGATCACGTTCATGAGCCCCATCACACCGGCACCGATCACCACGGCGTCGTCGGCGACGCCGACTCCCAGCAGCCGCACCGCGTGCAGCGCGCAGGAGAGCGGCTCGGCCAGGCAGGCCTCATCGAAGGAGACCGATGGGTCGAACTTGTAGATGCCCGATGCAGGGTGGGTCTTGTACTCGGCGAAGCCGCCCGGTCCCCACACATCGCCGTAGGTCGGCGCGCCGCCGTAGTGCTGCTTGCAGGCGCGGTCGCGTCCAGTACGGCACCAGTGGCACTGCCCGCAGGCAGACGACCCGATGATGACGTGATCGCCGATCGCGAACTGGTCGCTCACGCCGGGGCCGATCTCCACGATCTCGCCGGCCATCTCGTGGCCGCCCAGGAACGGGAACCTGTTCGACTGCTGCCCCGAGTAGCTGCGCTGCTCCCAGGTGCAGATCGCCGTCGCCCGGATGCGGACCAGGACCTGGTTGACCGCCGGGCGGGGCATCGCGACCTTGCGGATCTCGATCTCGCCGGGGCCGGTCATCACGCCGATGCGCATCTGCTCATCGAGGGCCGGCGCGGAGGTCTCTACCCCGCGCGTCGCGACCACGGATTCGGTCATACCATCACCTCATCAATTCGGGCGACGGTAAAGGCAACCGCCGCACGGGCAACGTGTCGCAAGAATTTGCTGCAAGTATTCTACGGGGCACAATGGGATTCGTCCATGCGTGAATTCGACGAGGTTGCGTCCGCCGCGAGCGTGGAGCGCGCGATGGCCGCCCTGCTGGCCAACGGGATCGAGGCCGAGCTGGTCCCTGATGGGGCAGCGGCACGCTCCCGAGTCCTGGAGCTGATCCCGCCCGGCGCGCAGGTGATGCTCGGCACCTCGCGCACGCTTGAGCTGACCGGCCTGGTCTCAGAGCTCGAGGAGAGCGGGCGCTACGACGCGGTGCGCCCCACGGTGCGGGCCCTGAATCGCGCCACGCAATCGGACCAGATCCGTCGTCTGCGCTCCGCGCCCGACGTGGTGGTCGGCAGCGTGCATGCCGTCACCGAGCGAGGAGAGGTCGTGATCGCCTCCGAATCCGGCAGCCAGATGGCGCCGTACGTCTACGGAGCGAGGACCGTGATCTGGGTGGTCGGCACCCAGAAGGTTGTTCCAGACCTGGACACCGGGATGCGGCGGGTGATGGAGTACGCCCTGCCATTGGAGGAGGATCGAGCGCAGCAGGCCTACGGCCGGGGCAGCGGGGCGAACAAGGTGTTGATCATCAGCCGCGAGATCCGGCCGAACCGGATCCGGCTGATCTTCGTCTCCGAGTCGATCGGCTTCTAGGCGGCCGCGGCGCTTCGTCCCCCGAGCCATCGGTAGATGACGTACACGGTTCCCAGCAGCACGATAGCGTAGATCGCGTACTCAAACGGGCGCACCGCCGTGTACAGGTTGCGGTAGTTCTCGCCCAGCAGGAAGCCGGCCAGTACCAGGCCGGCGTTCCACGGCAGGGAGCCAAGCGCGGAGAAGAGCAGGAAGCGTCCGACCGGCATGCGCGCCACGCCGGCCGGGTAGTTGATGAGCGCGCGCAACAGCGGTACCAGGCGGGCGAAGAAGACGGCGCGGTCGCCGTAGCGCGCAAACCAGGCGTCGGCGCGGTCGAGGTCCTCGGGCCTGATGTGGACGTACCGGCCGAACCGATCGAGAAGCGGCCGTCCGCCCCAGGCGCCGATCAGGTAGCCGGCCAGCGATCCGATGACGGCACCGGCGGTGGCGATCAGCATCACCGCCACCCAGTTCCACGGCGCGTTGGTCAGCGGTTCCAGGATCGATGGATCGGCGGCCGACTGGCTCACCTTCCAGCCGGCCATCGGCACGATGATCTCGCTGGGGATGATCGGCACGAACGTCTCGAGGGCGATGGCGATCGCGACGCCTACGTAGCCGACCGCGTCGTACAGCGACAGGAAGAACGGGACGATGGTGCGGTCGATGAAGTCGAGCATCGGCCTAGGCGCGCGTGCGGTCGTCGGCAACCAGGATGTGCACCACCACGATCACCGCCGTCAGCGCGGCTCCTCCCATCCAGCCGCCGAGCACATCCATCGGGTAGTGGGCGCCCAGGTAGACGCGGATCAGGCTGATCGCCCCGATCAGCAGAATCGCCACCGCGTACGCGATCATCCCGAGCCGCCGGTCGCCGGTGAGGCGCGCAAAGCAGAACGCGGCCAGCCCGTAGAAGACGGTCGCCCGCAGGGCATGGCCGGCCGGGAAGTCGGCGATGTCGTCCAGGCCGATCCCACCGGTATTGAAGAGTGCGTTGGCGAGCTGGGCCAGGCTGATCTCCGGAATGGCGGTGAAGTACTTGAGTGCCCACTCGGCCGGGAAGGCGAGCGTCCCGGCGGCGAGGACCAGGGCCAGATCGGTCCGACGGCGGGCGAGGGCCAGCAGCCCGGCGACACCGAACGCGAGAGCCACGAACCAGCCGGACCCCAGGCCACTGACCCCGATCAGCAGTGCGTCCAGCAGCGGAACCGTGGCCACCACCCAGTCGTGAATCGCCGGCACCACGTTGGCCATCAGCCACTCCTCGGGAACCGTGTAATTGGTGGTGCGCTTGAGGGTGACCAGCCAGAAGAGGCTGGGGAGCACGATCAGGGTGATCAGGAAGGCGGCCGCCGGGCTGGGGATGGCCCCCTTCAGGGCGTTCCCACCGCCCGCGCCCGCGGCGGGGCGGCGCAGGGGGTCCGGCAGGCGTCGCACGCTGCGTAGTATAGAAGCGCCTCCCGGCTCGGGCCGTCGGGTGGGCAGCTTCCGGTCCGCACGCGAAAGGAGCTTGCCACGCCAGCGCCACCCAGCGACGACCTGGTCATCACCGGTCGCGACCTGGCCGTCGCCGACGTCGCGTCCGTCGCGCGCGAAGGGCGTCGGGTGACGTTAGCCGCCGAGGCGGCCGTGCGGATGTCTGCCTCCCGCGCGGTGATCGAGGGGCTCGTCGCCGAGGGCGCCACGATCTACGGGGTGACCACCGGGTTCGGCGACCTGGCCGATGTGCGCATCGATCCGGGCCGGGTGGCCGAGCTCCAGCGCAACCTGGTCCGATCCCACACCGCCGGCGTCGGCCAGCCGCTCCCCGCCGAGGTGGTGCGGGCGATGCTGCTGCTGCGTGCCAACGCGCTGGCCGTCGGGCTGTCAGGGGTACGCCCTGAGCTGGCGGAGCTGCTGCTCGGCATGCTCAACGCGCGCATCCATCCGGTCGTCCCGTCGCGCGGCAGCGTGGGCGCCAGCGGTGACCTGGCGCCGCTCGCCCACCTGGCGCTGGCGGTCATCGGCGAGGGCGTGGTGGACACCTCCTCGGGGGATGGCCTGGCCGGTGACGCCCTGCGCTCTGCGGGCCTCGCCCCGCTGGAGCTGGGCGCCAAGGAGGGGCTCGCGCTCCTGAACGGGACGCAGATGATGGCCGCGCTGGCCACGCTGGCACTCGCCGATGGGCGAAGGCTGGCCGGCTCGGCCGACGTCATCGGCGCGATGAGCCTGGAGGCGATGGAGGGAACGTCGGCCGCCTTCGACGAGGCGCTGATCGGCGCCCGGCCGCACCCCGGCCAGGTGGCGGTTGCGGCGCACCTGCGCGCCCTGCTCGACGGCAGCGAGATCGGGGCGGCCCATGCCGCCAGCGGCCACCGGGTGCAGGACCCGTACTCGCTGCGCTGCATGCCGCAGGTCCACGGGGCGGTCCGCGATGCCCTCGACCAGCTGGAGCGCGTGCTCAGCGTGGAGATCAACAGCGCCACCGATAACCCACTCGTCTTCGCCGACGGCCGCGTCGTGTCCGGCGGCAACTTCCACGGCGAGCCGCTGGCGCTCGTCATCGACTACGCGAAGATCGCCATCGCCGAGCTGGCGTCGATCTCCGAGCGACGCACCGCGCGACTGGTGGACGGGCATCTCTCCGGCCTGCCGGCGGTCCTGTCGGAGGAGCCTGGGTTGCGCAGCGGGCTGATGATCACCCAGTACACCGCCGCCGCCCTGGTGAACGAGCTGCAGACGCTGACCCACCCGTCATCGGTCGACAGCATCCCGACCGGCGCCAACCAGGAGGACCACGTCTCGATGGGCGCCACCGGGGCGCTGCACCTGCGCGAAGTGGTGGACCGCACCGAGACGGTGCTGGCGATCGAGGCCCTGTGCGCCGCGCAAGGGCTCGACTTCCGCGCACCAACGCAGCCCGGTGCCGGCGTTGCTCGCGCGCATGCGGCCGTGCGTCGCGTCGTGGCACACCTGGCCGAGGACCGATCCCCCGCCCCCGACATCGCCGCCGCGCGAGAGGTGATCGCCTCGGGCGAATTGCTGCGGACGGCCGACGCAGGCTGACCGATGGCTGACGAGCTCTCCTTCACGGTGGTGGACGAGGCCTCGTTTTACGACATCCCCGCGCCCGCCGCACCTGGCGCACGCTGCCAGACCTGCGACTACTGGGAGCGGCGGGACGGCCACCGCGAAGCGAGCGAGTCGAGCGCCGCGCATGATCTGAAGCTGTCCCGGCTGATGGCCGGGGCCCGCGTGGCGGGCGCCTACGGGATGCTTGCCTGGCATACCGATGCGACCGGCGACCGGGTCGCGGTCGGCTGGGCACAGTTCGGCCCGCTTGCCGCGTATCCCCGCGCTCTCTCCATCCGCGAGCGTTACCCCGAACTGCCCGACTCGCAGGCGCCGTGGGTGGTGACCTGCCTGCAGATCGCGCCGGGAGCGGCGGAGCGCGAGGTGGCGGGCGCGGCGCTGCTCAGCGCCGTGTGCGATGAGCTTGACCGCCGCGGGATCACCGCCGTGGAGGCGTACCCCGAGACCGTTGCCGACCCGTGGATCCCCTCTTCAGGGCCTGCGGCGGTCTACGCGGCCGCCGGTTTCGAGCGCGCCGCGGGCGACGATCGCTACCCGGTCATGCGCCGCGAGCTGGGCGGGACGACCGAGATCGGCTGGGGCGACCTCCTCTCCGCCTCGAAGCCCGCCGACGAGAGTGATGCGTGGCCGCTCCCACTCCCCAAGAGCCGAAGCGAGGACGACCTCTTCCGCCTTCCCGAGAAGCCGCAGCGTCCGAACCCCTTCGGCGACGACTGAACCCGATGCTCGAAGCCGGCCTGTGGGCGCTCCTGGCGGCATCGTCGCTGGTGCTGGGAGCGGCGGCCGGGCTGGTGCTGCGCCTGCCGCGCCGGATCGCCGCCCTGGCGATCGGCTTTGGGGCAGGTGCGCTGATCAGTGCGCTCGCCTTTGACCTGACCGCCGAGGCGTTCGCAGGGGGCGGCGCGGGGTCGCTGGTGATCGGCCTGGCCGCGGGATCAATCACCTTCTTTGCCGGCGACCAGTTGATCCACCGGCGCGGCGGCGGGCGGCGGGGCCGCCGAATTCGCCCGGCGCGCGAAGAGACCGGGCTGCCGATCGTGCTCGGCGCGCTGCTGGACGGCATCCCGGAGTCGGTGGTGCTGGCCTCGACCCTGATCGGAGGTGGACAGTTCGGGATCGCCTTCTTCGCCGCCGTGCTCGTCTCGAACTTCCCGGAGGCCTTCACCGCCGCCGTGGACCTGCGGCGCGAGGGGCATCGGCCCGCCTGGATCCTGCGCCTGTGGGTGGGGGTGGCGGTCGCGTCGAGCCTGGCTGCAGGCATCGGCTACGGTTTGCTCGAGGGGATGACGCCGGGCGCGATCCCGGTCATCCAGGCGTTCGCCGCCGGCGCGATCCTGACCATGCTGGTCGACACCATGATCCCCGAGGCCTACGGTGAGGGCGGCGACACCGCGGGGCTGGCCACGGTGCTCGGCTTCGCGGCGGCGTTCCTGATATCGGCGACTGGCTAGCCCTGGCCCGAAGGAGAACCGATGGTCGGAGGGCGTTTCGAAACGTGGGCGGCCGGCGCTGGAATCGCCACGCTGATCGTGGCCTTTGTCTGGCGCGCGGTCTTTCAGGAATGGGCGACCGGCACCTCGCCCATTCGCTACGACATGTTCGAGCCATTCCTTCACCCGTGGGAGGGCCTCACCTGGATCACGCAGGGCGTTCTGTGGCCTGCGTTCCTGTTTCGTCGCTGGCCCTGGATCCCCCTTGTCGCGGTGGCCGTCGGGTCCGTCGCGATCCAGGCCTGGATGGGAGCCGGGTCCGCCTGGGTCGGCGTCAGCGACGGCCAGGTCTCGCCGTTGGGAGCGCTGATGGGCGCACTCTCGATCGCGCAACTCGGTCTGACTGTTGTATGGATCGTCCTGCTTGCCCGATCGAAGATGGGGGCAGCCTCAGCGGGCTAAGACGGTCCTCGGCTGGGCGGCGGCGTTCTGCTCGTGGCAGGCAGCGTAGCCTCGGCGACCATCTTCAGGACCCGGCAGGCCCGCAGGGTGACCCACCGGCTCGGCCCGCCCCCACGGTCCGGCCTATCATCGGTCCATGACGGCGACCGCCCCGAAGTCCGGACCCCGCCCCGTTCATGCCCCGCGGGGAACCGAGCTCTCCTGCAAGGGCTGGCAGCAGGAGGCGGCGCTGCGGATGCTCATGAACAACCTCGACCCCGACGTCGCCGAGGACCCCGACCACCTGATCGTGTACGGCGGCACCGGCCGCGCGGCGCGGTCGTGGGAAGCGTTCGACGCCATCGTGGCCGAGCTGCGCCGCCTGGAGAACGACGAAACGCTGCTGGTCCAGAGCGGCAAGCCGGTTGGCGTCTTCCGCACCACGGTCGACGCGCCGCGGGTGCTGATCGCCAACGCCAACCTGGTCCCGCACTGGGCGACCTGGGAGCAGTTCCGCGAGCTGGAGCGCGCCGGCCTGACGATGTACGGCCAGATGACCGCCGGGTCGTGGATCTACATCGCCACGCAGGGGATCATCCAGGGCACCTACGAGACCTTCGCCGAGTGCGCCCGCCAGCACTTCAACGGCTCCCTCAAGGGGACGGCCACGCTGACCGCGGGGCTCGGCGGGATGGGCGGCGCGCAGCCGCTGGCGGTGACCATGAACGAGGGGGCGTGCCTGGCCATCGAGGTGGACCGCGCGCGTGCCGAGCGGCGCCAGCGAGCGGGCTACGTCGACGAGATATCAGATGACCTGAACACTGCCGTGGCCAGGGTCGACGCCTGGCGGGCCGGCGGCGAGGCACGCAGCATCGCGCTCATCGCCAACGCCGCGGACGTCGAGCCCGAGCTGGTCCGCCGCGGCTGGCACCCCGACATCGTCACCGACCAGACGAGCGCCCACGATCCGCTGGGTGGGTACGTGCCCGGAGGCATCGATCTGGCAGACGCGCTCGCGCTGCGCGAGCGCGACCCCGCGGAGTACACCCGCCGCTCGCTGGCTTCCATGGCCGATCACGTGCGGGCGATGCTCGCCTTCCATCGGTCCGGATCGGTCACCTTCGACTACGGCAACAACATCCGGACGTTCGCCAGCCAGAACGGCGTGCCCGATGCCTTCGACTTCCCCGGATTCGTGCCGGCCTTCATCCGGCCGCTCTTCTGCGAGGGGAAGGGGCCGTTCCGCTGGGCCGCCCTGTCGGGCGACCCGAACGACATCCTCAAGACCGATGCGGCCCTGGCCGCCCTCTTCCCCGAGGACGAATCCCTGCACCGATGGCTCCGCCTGGCCGAGGAGAAGGTGCCGTTCCAGGGGCTGCCGGCGCGCATCTGCTGGCTCGGCTACGGCGAGCGGGCGAAGGCGGGGCTGCGCATCAACGAGATGGTGCGTTCTGGCGAGCTTGCGGCGCCGATCGTGATCGGGCGCGACCACCTGGACGCGGGGTCAGTCGCCTCTCCGTACCGCGAGACGGAGGGGATGCGCGACGGGTCCGACGCCATCGCCGATTGGCCGATCCTCAACGCCCTGCTGAACACGGCCGCCGGCGCCACCTGGGTCAGCTTCCACCACGGCGGCGGAGTCGGGATCGGCTACAGCCTGCACGCCGGGATGGTGATCGTGGCCGACGGGACCGATGCCGCGGCCGCGCGCCTGGAGCGGGTGCTCACCGCCGACCCGGGGATGGGCGTCATCCGCCACGCCGACGCCGGCTACGAGCGAGCGCTGGACGTGGCGCGCGAGCGCGGCGTGCGAATCCCGATGCGCGACCGCTAGCTACTCCTCGCCGATATCCTCGTTCCAGATCTCGGGGTGCGTGGCGATAAACTCGCTCATCAGGTCCACGCATTCCTGCGAGTCCAGGTTGATCACCTCGACCCCGCGAGAGCGCAGGTAGTCCTCGCCCCCGACGAAGGTGCGATTCTCGCCCATCACCACCCGTGGGATGCCGTACAGCAGGATGGCGCCGGTGCACATGTCGCAGGGCGAGAGGGTCGTGTACATCGTGGCGCGGCGATAGACCGAGGCGGGAAGGCGGCCGGCATTCTCCAGCGCATCGGTCTCGCCATGTCGGATGGCGCTGTTCTGCTGCACGCGACGGTTGTGGCCCACAGCCACCACCTCGCCGTCGACCACCAACGCTCCCCCGATCGGGACGCCGCCCTCCGCGCGGCCGACGCGTGCCTCCGCGATGGCATGTGCCAGGAACTTGTGGTCGCGTTCGTTGGTATCCATCGGTCCTCCTTGGGGGATCAGCTGCGGCGGTAGGGCTTCAGGTATGCGCCCGGGTAGGCGACGTTCCGGCCCGAGAGGGCCAGGGCGCCGATGACGACCAGGTACGGGAGGGCAAGCAGGAGCTCGAATGGCAGGTCGCCGAACCCGGGCAGGATGCGGAGTCGGAACTGAAGCGAGTAGATGAGCGAGAAGAGAAGAGCGCCGACGACTCCTCGTCCGATCCGCCACCTCCCGAAGATGACGAGCGCGATGCACACCCATCCGCGCCCGGCGATGATGTCGAGGGTGAAACTGCCGAGCAGCGCAAGCGTGAAGAACGCCCCGCCGACGGCCATCAGCGCTCCGCCGATCATGAGCGCCAGGTAGCGGGTGCGGGGAACGCTCACTCCCGCCGCGTCGGCCGCCTCGGGGTTCTCACCTACGGCGCGGATCTCCAGGCCAAAGCTCGAGCGCTGCAGCACCCACCAGGCCAACGGGACGACCAATACGAATGCAACCCAGGTCAGGCCGTACTGGCTGAAGATGGCGCTCGCCGGGCCCAGGTCAGGTAGTGGGTTGACGAGTGGCATCGGGTCGATGCGCTGGAGCTCGCCACCGCGGAAGATCAGCCGGTTGGCGAACTCCGAGGCGCCGATCAGGCCGATCGTCAAGCCGATCCCCGACACGTGCTGGTTCGCCCCGAAGGTGACCGTCAGGAGGCCCATGACCGCGCCCGAGAGCAGTCCCGCGGCGATCGCTGCCACCAGGCCGAGGAGGGGAGACCCAGTGACAAAGGCCGCCGCGAATCCGGCAAACGCACCCGCATACATGGTGCCTTCGATGCCCAGGTTCAGGACGCCGCCGCGCTCGGCATAGGTCTCGCCGACCGTCCCGTACACCAGCGGCGTGGCATTCCGCAGGGTGGCAGCCAGCAGGTCGATGAGGAACGTCATGCGACGGGCTCCTCGACGGGCGCGGACTCATCGTCGGCCGGTTCGGCTCCGGCGGGGCCGGTATCGGCGGGCCGGGTCGAGCGGCCGCGACGAAGGGCAAGCAGCGCAACGACCGTCAGCAGGAGGACCCCCTGCACCACCGCGCCGAGCTGCGATGGAATCCCCAGCGACCGAGCCGCCGTGCTGGCGCCGACCGTGAGATCTCCGAGGAAGAGGGCGGCGAGGATCACGCCGGGCATGGCGAGCGTTCCGAGCGTGGCAACCACGATCCCGGTGTAGCCGTACCCGGGAGAAAGACCGCTGGTCAACCGATGCTGGATGCCGGCGACCTCACTCACGCCGGCCAGGCCGGCGACCGCGCCACTTGCCAGGGCGGCCACGATCAGGGTGCGCGACACGCTGATGCCGGCAAACCGAGCGCCGTGCGGGCTGAGGCCCACGGCGCGCAGCCGGAGGCCGGCCGGGGTCCTCGCGATAACGTACCAGGCGATGGCGATGACGATCAGGCCGATCACGAACCCAAGGTGCAGGCGGGACCTGTCGATGAGCGCCGGGAACTCGGCCGAGGCCGCGATGCGCGGCGACTCGGGAAAGCCGGTCACCGGATCGCGCCACGGGCCGTGGAGCAGGCCGGTGACCAGCAGCAGCGCCACCGGGTTGAGCAGCAGCGTGGTCACCACCTCGTCGATCCCGAAACGCACCCGGAGCAGCGCCGGCAGCAGCGCCCACGAGGCGCCGGCCAATGCCCCGGCGGCGAGCATGGCGGGGAGGGCCACGATGGCGGGGAGGTCGCCCACCGCAGCGCCGACCCCGGCCGCCGCGGTGGCTCCCAGAAGGAGCTGACCCTCCGCGCCGATATTCCAGTAGCCGGCACGGAAGGCGATGGCCACCGCGGCGCCGGTGAACAGGATCGGCGTCGCCGAGACGAGCACCTCGAGCAGGGTGAACCGCGATGTCAGCGGGATGACCACAAACTCGGCGTAGGCCGCGATGGGGTTGGCCCCGGCGAGGAGGATCGGGCCGGATGTGACGAGGAAGGTGATGGCGACCGCGATCACCACCAGCGCGGGTGTCGACCACGGCGAGAGGCGGTATCGCGGGCTGGTTCCCGGCAGCCTCATCACGGGTTCCGGCCACGACCGGCCATCAGCATGCCGAGCTGTTCCCGGTCGGCGTCCCCCGCGGCCATCTCACCGACAACGCGCCCTTCGTACAGAACGATGAGCCGGTCCGCAAGGGCAAGCAGTTCGTCGAGATCCTCCGAAACGAGCAGCACCGCAGCTCCGTCGGCTCGCCGCGCCAGCAATTGCGAGCGAACGTACTCGGTGGCACCGACATCCAGGCCGCGCGTCGGCTGCGAGACGACCAGGACCCGCGGATCGCGTGACAGGACGCGCGCGAGGAGCACCTTCTGGATGTTGCCGCCCGACAAGGTTGCGACCGGATCGTCAGGCGATGCACGAATGTGGAAGCGAGCGATCAGCTCGTCGGCGTTGGCCTGGATGGCGCGCTCATCGATCCGACCGCCGCGACGGAAGTCGTCGAGGCGCTCCATCACGAGGTTGTAGGCGACCGACAGCCCTGGGATGAGGCTCGCGTGGCGGTCCTCGGGGATCCGCCCGACGCGGGCCGCGGTCATCCGTCTGGGGTCCGCACCGGTCAAATCGACCCCGTCAACGCTGACCGATCCGGCGACCGGGCGGCGCATGCCCGAAAGGGCCGCCACCAGCTCTGTCTGCCCGTTGCCGGACACGCCGGCGACGCCCAGGATCTCTCCTCCCCGGACGTCGAGTGACACGTCCTCGAGCGACGGGCGGCCGTGGGGACCGTCAAGTCGCAGGTCAACGATCCGCAGGACAGGCGCCGCCTCGCCTGGCACCTCCGAGGCCGCCGATCGCTCGACGCCGATCATCGGCCGGCCAACCATCATCCGCGCCAGCTCGCGCTCGTCGGTGGCGCCGGCAACGGTGCCCACCATCTGCCCATGGCGCAGGACGCTGACCCGGGTGCTGATAGCGCGGACCTCCGCCAGCTTGTGGCTGATGAAGACGACCGACATCCCTTCGCCGACGAGCGATCGGAGCGTGGCGAAGAGCACCTCGATCTCACCGGGAACAAGGACAGCCGTGGGCTCATCCAGGATCAGGACCCGGCAATCACGGGCGAGCGCCTTGAGGATCTCGACACGCTGCTGCTCCCCGACCGACAGGTCGGCCACCCTGGCGTCAGGATCCACCCGTATCCCAAAGCGCTCCGCCGCCTGTGCGGCGCGACGGCGAGCCGCGGCCAGGTCGAGCCGAAGTCCCGTCGAGCGCCCGAGTGCGAGGTTCTCCGCCACCGTCATCGGCCCGACCAATGAGAAGTGCTGCGTCACCATCCCGATCCCCGCGGCAATGGCGTCCCTCGGAGAACGGATTGGCACGTGGCGACCGCCGACGAGGATGGCGCCGCTGTCGGCGTGGGTCAGGCCGTAGGCGATCCGCATCACGGTGGTCTTGCCGGCGCCGTTTTCCCCGAGCAGCGCGTGGACCTCGCCACCAACGACATCGAAGTCCACGCTCCGATTGGCGACGAGGTCCCCGAATCGCTTCGTGATGCCACGCAGCTCAAGAGCCAGCGCGCTGCCGGGCACGCCGGCCATCGGCAGGTCGTTCGCCCCGGGCCGCCCGTGAAGGTCAGCCGCCCGCGATGGTGGAACCCGGCGGCTGAGCCTCGTTGATGTCCACGCGGAAGGTTCCCGCCTTGATCTCGGCCTCGCGTGCCTGGACCCGCGCCTCCAGCCCGTCTGGCAGCCCGCCCGGCACGCTGGCGTTGATGTCGGCGAGCGCCGAGCCGCCCTTCCCGACCATGGAGAAGTCCTTGAGGTCCTGGCTGGTGTACGAGCCGGCCATCACCTGGTCGATGACGTATTTCACGGTCGGTGCCATGTTCCAGGTCACGCTCGTGACGACATGGCCCGGGGCCAGATCCTTCTGGTCGCTCATGTTGCCGATCGCGATCAGGTCGTTCTCCTGGGCGGCCTCGATGACGCCGAAGCGCTCAGCGTACAGCACGTCGGCATCGGCACCGACCTGCGCCAGCGCCGCCTCCTTGGCGGCGCCCGGATCGAACCAACTGTTGAGGAAGGTGACCTTGACCTCAACCTCGGGGTTCGTCTCCTGGGCGCCAGCGATGAAGGCGTTGATGATCCGGTTCACCTCCGGCACCGGATAGCCACCTACCACGCCAACGACGTTCGACTGCGTCACGCCACCGGCGATCATCCCGGCGAGATAGGCCGGCTCGTGGATCCAGTTGTCGAAGACCGAGAAGTTCGGCTCGGCAGGTCCGCCGCCGGACCCAAAGACGA
The DNA here is from genome assembly GCA_040882375.1 of Chloroflexota bacterium. Lineage (GTDB taxonomy): Bacteria > Chloroflexota > Limnocylindria > QHBO01 > QHBO01 > CF-167. The sequence goes on along the minus strand of JBBEBK010000069.1, from coordinate 8,672 downwards.
AGGCGATCTCAGGGAAGTCCGCGGCCACGGCGCGCACCGCTTCCTCGTTGCCGAACGCGTCGCCGAAGATGATGTCCGGCTTGTCCTCCTCGGAGGTCTGGCGCAGCACGCGTTCCATATCCCCGGCGTAGCCGATGTCGTCGGCGAAGGTGTAATCAATCCGGCCCGCGGCCTTCTCGGCCTCGAGCGCAGCGTGGATCACGCCGTCCCACGGCTCCTCGATCTGGGTGGCAAAGGCTCCGAACACCTTGAGCTTCCCGGAGCCGCTGTCGCTCGGACTCGTCGTAGCACAGGCGCTGACGACGAGCGCGAGGAGGGCGACGAGCACCAGCGGAGCGCGGCCGCCGGCGTGAGAATTGTGACCGCGACGCTTGTCCATGGGACTGCCACCTCACTGCTGAGCGACCCGGGCTTGGCACCGGTCTGTGGCGGCCTAGCGTACGCCATGCACCTCTGCCGCGATACCCCTTTCGGGATCGCGAATCAGCGGGTCGCTATCGAAGTGCGGGCGTCTCGACAATCAGCTGCGGGGCAAGATCGACGACGCTGCGCGCTCCGGCGAGCGCCATGGCCAGCTCAAGCTCCGCGGCGAGCAGGTCGAGCACGGCGCCCACGCCGGCCTCGCCGTCCACGGCAAGCCCCCACAGGACCGGGCGCCCGATGCCGACCGCGGCCGCGCCGAGGGCCAGCGCCATGAGCGCATCGGTCCCGCGGCGGATCCCGCCGTCGAGCAGCACCGGCACGCGCCCGGCGACCGTCTCGACGATTGGCGGCAGCGCGTCGAGGCTGGAGATGGCCGCGTCGAGCTGCCGGCCGCCGTGGTTGCTCACCCCGATGCCGGCCGCACCGTGCTCGATCGCCAGCCGTGCGTCTTCGGGATGCAGGATCCCCTTGACGATGACCGGCAACCCGAACCCAGCGAGCCACTCGAGGTCGGGCCAGGTCAGGTTGTCGGTGAAGGCGACCGATGCGACCTCGGCCGGTGTCACCCCTGCGGCAAGCGCCACATTGGGGATGGTGATCCCCTCGGGGATGGCGAAGCCGACGCGCATGTCCCGCTCGCGGCGGCCCAGGCGGGCGAGGTCAACGGTCAGGACCAGCGCTTCGTACCCGTTGGCGACCGCGCGTTCGACCATCGCCCGCCGGGCCCCGGGATCGGCCAGCAGGTAGACCTGGTACCAGCGCGGCCCGCCCACGGCCGCGATATCGGCCATGTCAGTCGTTGCAGATGTCGAGAGGGAGAACGTCATGCCGCGCGCCGCGGCGGCGCGGGCGGTGGCCAGCTCACCGTCGGGGTGGGCCATCCGCTGGAGTGCGGTGGGAGCGATCCAGATCGGGGTCGGCCACCGACGCCCGAGGATCTCGACCGACGTATCCACCGTCGACACGTCGCGCATCACGCGCGGAACGATCACCCGGCTCGCGAACGCGGCACGGTTGCCGTCCAGCGTCCGCTCATCATTCGCGCCACCGGCGAAGTAGGCGAGCGGGCCCGGCGCCAGGCGCTGGGCCGCCACGCGCTCGTAGTCGTGGAGGTTGAGCAGGTCCGGGTCGGCCGGCAGGCTCGGCTCGAAGCTGGCACGCGGCGGTACCGGCAGGCCGCGGGGCGCGCTCATTCCTGGACCGTCGAACGACTGGCGCTCACCCCCAGAGTGTACTGAGGCGGGACCGGGTTATGAGATCGCGTAGCATCGCGCTTATGCCCGCCTTCGATCCGGAAGCGACCCTCCCGAGCGCGCCCGACCCGTGGACCGGCTCGACGATGCCGCCGCTGCGCGACGGCCCGCCGTACGCCATGACCGAGATGATCGCGGCCGAGCCGGCGCTCGCCGAGCGGCTGGTCCGCCGACTGACTGCCGACCCGGCGATCCCGCGGCTCGCTGCACTGGTCCGCGGGGCGGTCGCCGATGGCCGGCCGATCCTGACCACCGGCTGCGGTACGAGCGAGCACGCCGCGCTGATGGCCGCCGCGCTCCTCGAGGACGCACTGGGCGCCGACGTGCGCAGTGCCCAGGCGTTCGAGGTCACGCGGCGCCCGCCCGCCCACGGCGTGATGCTGGCCATCTCGCACGAGGGCGGCACCGCGGCGACCAATGACGCGCTGCTCGGCGCGCGGGAGGCGGGCGCCGCCACTGCGCTGATCACCGTGAGCGACCGCTCGTCGGGAGCCGGGCTCGCCGACCTGCTGCTGCTCACCGAAGAGCAGGATCAGTCGTGGTGCCACACGGTCGGGTATCTCTCGCCGTTGGTGGCGGCCGCGGTCCTGGCTGGCGCGCTCTGCGAGCAGCCGATCGACCCGGTGGTCGTGCGGGCGCTGCTGCAGATCGCCGACCACGAGGCCGGTGCCGAGGAGATGGCGGCGGCCCTGTCCGGCTGCACGAGGCTGCTGGTTGTCGGCTCCGGCGTTGACTACCCGGCCGCACGCGAGCTCGCGCTGAAGGTCGAGGAGGGGGCGCGCCTGCCGGCAACGGCTCACCACCTCGAGACGATTCGGCACGGGCATCTCGCCGCGGCCGATGCCCGAACCGGGCTGGTCCTGCTGCTCACCGACGGGGAGGGCTGGGGTGAGCCGCTCCTCGGGCGGTCGCGTGACGTGCTGCGTTCCGCCGCGGCGCTCGGCATGCCGGCAGCGGCGATCCTGGCGGCCGACCTCGGCGACGACCTGCCCCTGTCCCTCACCGCCGCCGGACGGCTGGCGGTGCCGCTCGCCGCAGGGTTGCCGCGGATCATCGCGGCGGCACTCGGCAGCGCGATCCCGCTCCAACTGCTCACTGAGCGGCTGGCCCGCGCGCGGGGGGTCAACCCCGATACGCTGGGCCGGGAGGACCCACGCCAGGCAGCCGCGGCGGACGCCTGACCCCTATTACGTGGGGTACTACTTCCGCACCGATCGGTCGCTGCAGCCTCCATCTGAGGTGGCCGACGCGAC
>JBBEBK010000069.1:0-5643 GCA_040882375.1 Chloroflexota bacterium | reverse complement strand
ACTACTTCCGCACCGATCGGTCGCTGCAGCCTCCATCTGAGGTGGCCGACGCGACGCCCTATGACGCATGGTGTTGAGAACGCGAGTTTCGGCAGCCTGACGGGGCATCGCGCGACCGTCCGGCATCCATGTAGCACCATGCGTAATAGCCGGTGCTGTCAGTGCCGTAATAGCTCGCGCCGCTGAGCCGGGCGAAAGCCGTCGCGCGGGTATCATCGGTCTCGCCCAAGCATCCCCGCGAGGTCGTCTGTGGCCAGCCTGATCGAGTGCGTCCCGAACTTCTCCGAGGGGCGCCGCCCCGAGGTCGTCGAGGAGATCGTGCGCACAGTGCGGTCGATCGACGGCGTCACCCTGCTGGACTACTCCCGTGACGAGACGCACAACCGCAGCGTGGTCACCTTTGCCGGGGAGGCCGAACCGGTCGTCCGGGCCGCCACCGCCGCGGTGGGGCGCGCGCTGGAGCTGATCGACATGGAGCAGCACGTCGGCGCGCATCCGCGCATCGGGGCGGTGGACGTGATCCCATTCGTGCCGCTCGGCACAACGCGCATCGAGGAGTGCATCGATCTGGCGCGACGCTTCGGCGAGCAGATCGCCACGCGCTTCGAGATCCCGGTCTACCTGTATGGGGCTGCAGCGCTGCGTCCCGAGCGCCAACGCCTGGCGACGGTGCGCAAGGGCCAGTACGAGGCACTCAAGGAGGAGCTCGGCGTCGACCCGTCACGGGATCCGGACTTCGGGCCGAAGCGCCTCCATCCGCGGGGCGGAGCGGTGGCGGTGGGCGCCCGCAAGCCGCTGATCGCATTCAACGTGAACCTGGCCACCGATGACCTGATCATCGCCCAGCGCATCGCCGAGACGATCCGTGAGTCGTCGGGCGGTCTGCCGGGGGTGCAGGCCATGGGCGTGTTGCTTGAGAACCCCGGCGAGCTCCGCTACGCGCAGGTCAGCATGAACCTGGTCGACTGGGAACGGACCGGCATCACCCGTGTCGTCAACGAGATCCGACACCTGGCGCGCGCCAGTGGGACCGAGATCGACCACTGCGAGCTGATCGGGCTGGCACCGGCGGGTGCACTGCTCGACGTAGCCGCCGATGCCCTCGGGTTGCGCGGCTTCACTCCCGACCAGGCGCTCGAACTGCGACTGGCGCGAGACCGATGACGAGCCTGCGCGACGACCTGCGCGCCGCAATCGAGGCGGCGCGGGATGCGGCCGTGGCCGCCGGCGACCTCCGGCTGCCCGAGCGTGTGACGCTTCCGCCCGTGGTTATCGAGCGACCGGCTCGTCCCGAGCACGGCGACTACGCCAGCAACGCAGCCATGCAGCTCGCCCCGCTCGTCCGCGACGCGCCGATGCGCATCGCCGAGACGCTCCGCCGCCACATGCCGCAGGCCGCGGGCGTCGCCGAGGTCAGCGTGGCGCCGCCGGGCTTCGTGAATCTCCACCTCGACGCGGCATGGGTCGCAAGCCAGGTGGCGGTCATTCGCGAGGCTGGACCCGCCTTCGGCCAGGTCCGAGTGGCTCGGCCGCAGCGCATCAACGTCGAGTTCGTCTCGGCCAACCCGACCGGCCCCCTCACCGTCGGCAACGCCCGCGGGGCGTTCGTCGGCGACCTGCTCTGCCGGGTGCTCGAAGGGGTCGGACACGCGGTGACGCGCGAGTACTACTTCAACGACTTCGGCGCGCAGGTGCACAACCTGGGCCTGTCCGTGCTTGCGCGCCGCAACGGCGAGCCGGTCCCCGAGGACGGCTACCACGGCGACTACGTTGCCGACCTGGCGGCCGCCGTCCCCGACGAGGTGTGGGGCGCCGCAACCGCCGCCGATGCCGACGCCGGATGGGTGCTCGGCCGCTGGGCGTCGGAGCAGGTGCGCGACGGGATCGAGGCCAGCCTGGCGCGGCTCGGCGCGCACTTCGACGTCTGGAAGGGGGAGTCTTCGCTCCACCACGAGGGCTGGGTGACCCGGGCGGTGGAGCAGATCCGGGCGGCCGGGCATATGTACGAGGACGAGGGAGCCACCTGGTTCCGCTCCACGACGTACGGCGACGACAAGGACCGCGTCGTCTTCCGCTCGACCGCCCAGCCGACCTACTTCGCGTCGGACATCGGCTACCTGGCCGAGAAATTCAGCCGGGGCTTCGACGAGCTGATCTACCTGTGGGGCGCCGATCATCACGGCACGGTTGCCCGACTGCGGAACGCGGCCGAGGCGATGGGCCACGACCGCGCAGCGGTGCAGGTGATCCTGATCGCCTGGGTCCGCTTCGTGCGCGGCGGCGTGGTGGACTCCATGTCCAAGCGCTCCGGCGAGTTCGTCAGCCTCGACGACCTGCTGGCCGAGATCGGCTCCGACGCCGCCCGCTGGTTCTTCGGCTCCCGGGCGGTCAGTACCGGGATCGACTTCGACATCGAGCTGGCGAAGCAGCAGAGCGCCGAGAACCCGGTCTACTACGTGCAGTACGCCCACGCTCGCTGTGCCTCGATCCAGCGGATCGCCGCGGAGCGTGGCCTCGCCGCCGACGCCGGCGACGCCGGCACGCTGCTCCATCATCCGGCCGAACAGGCGCTCATCCGCCGCCTCCTGGCGCTGCCCGAAGTGGTGGCCGACGCGGCGGAGCGCCGCGAGACGCACGAGCTGACCGCCTACTGCCTCGAGGTGGCGCGCCTCTTCAGCCAGTTCTACCGCGACTGTCGGGTTCTGCCCGAAGGGCCCGATGAGGTACCGCTCTCGCAGGCGCGCCTGGCGCTGACCGATGCCGCGCGCCAGGTGCTGGCCAACGCGCTCGGCCTGCTCGGCATCTCGGCACCGGAGTCGATGTAGCCCTAGCCGCCGAGCGCGGCCTGCAGCGCGGTGAGGGCCTCGACCGACGTGGCCTGCAGGACGATCGTCTCCCGATCGCCGACCAGTCGCAGCTCGGTGCCGAGCGGGAGTGTGCCCTGTGCCTCCGCGTACGCCTCGGCGAACTCGGCCGCCTCGATCGGCGCATCCCAGGTGATCCGAAGCGCGAGCGCCAGCGCGCCGTCCGGCCCGGTGGCTACCACGACCCGATCGCCACCCCACCCTTCGGACGCCAGCTCCGCGTCGGCCGGCGACAGGCCGATCCCCTCGAGCCAGATCTCGATCATCGCCTCGCCGAGCGTCGTCTCGCGGGCGATCGACCAGCCCGCGCCGAGCGTCGCGAGCACGTCGGGCGATTCGACGGCGATCGGCTCCTCGCCATCGATGTAGGCATCGGGGTGGAGCACCTGCTCGGTGGAGGAGGGAGGATCGGCGTAGGCGGCGTTCACCGCATCCCAGCCGCCTGACGCGTAGAGCTGGCCGACGAATTCGGCACCGGCCACGTACGGGAACTCGAGCTGGCGGACCATCCAGGCCGGGATGCCGGACGTGTCGGGGATCGGCGTCTGCTGGATATCGAGCAGCTCGTCGGCGGTCAGGTGGCCGATCGCCCAGAGCACCATCGCCGTCGACGCATCGCCCTCCTCCAGGGCCACCCGCGCCATCTCGGCGTCGTCCTCCCCGTTCAACTGGTCGTGCGCCGCCGCGGTGTCGAACGCGGCGTCCTGCAGGGCGTGGGTGTACTCGTGGGCATACGTGATCCGCGCCGCGGCGGTGAGGCCCGCGTCGGTCACCACCACCATCCGCTGGCCGTCGAAGTCGTAGTAGCCGAGCACCTGGTCGGCGTACAGGCGCTGGGTCAGCTCGGCGATATCCTGCTGTGCGGTCAACAGGCCGAGCGCCCGCAACGTGGCGTTCTCCGCGTCACGCTCTTCGGGCGGGAAGTCGCGGTCGAAGATTTCCTCCAGCGCGTCCGCCAACTCGGCACGGGTCAGGATCTGGGGCGGACCGATCTGCGGCGCCGGCAGACCGCGCAGCGCGCGCACATCAACCTCGATGGCAGCAAAGATCGCCAGCGGGTCCTGCGAGGGCGTGGGCTCGCCCGAGGGCTCGGGGCTGAAGGTGGCGACCTGGGGCGTGGCGCTGGCCAACGGCCATACGCCGACCTGGAATCCCAGGCCGCGCGCCGCCAGGAAGGCGACCACCAATGCGGCAAGGAGCAGGACCGTGATCGCCGTCAGGCGCTTTGCCGTAGCAGACATCGGTCGGATTGTCGCACCCATCGGGCCACGAAAGGTTCAGGTTTCTTAAGCCAAGACCAGCCTTGGGATTCACGCACCGCTTCTACCGTTCACGGTGCGAGTTGGAGATCCCATCGGGTTTCTGCCTCCACCCTCCCTCCTTCGAGCGCCGGTGTCATTGGGCGGGCACCGGCGCTCGTGCTTTTCCGGTAGCATCGGCCATCCCATGGAGATCACCTGGTACGGGCGTGCGTGCTTCCGTCTGAAGGGCCGCGAGGCCACCGCCATCACCGATCCGTGTCCTCCCGCGACCGGGTTCGTGGCGGGCAAGCACGAGGTTGACCTGCTGACGATCTCCCACGCCCACGCCGACCATGCCTATACCCGATCGATCACCGCGGACCTGACGCTCACGCGGCCGGGCGAGTACGAGCATCGCAATCTGCTGGTGACCGGGGTCCGCACTTTCCACGACGGTGCCCGAGGGGCAGAGCGCGGCGAGAACGTGATCTTCGCGATCGAGATCGACGGCGTGCACGTCTGCCACCTCGGCGACCTGGGTCACCTGCTCACCGAGGAGGAGCTGGCCGAGCTTGGGCCGATCGATGTGCTGCTCGTGCCGGCCGGCGGCAACTTCACCATCTCGCCGGCTGAGGCAGCCGAGGTGGTGGCGCAGATCAGCCCCAAGATCGTGATCCCGATGCACTTCGCCACCGACGGCGCATCGGCCGATCTTCTCGGCCCCGAGCGCTTCCTTCACGAGCTGGCCGTGGGCGAGCCGGTCCGCCAGCCCAAGGCGGTGGTGCACGTCTCCTCGCTCCCCGAGGAGACGCAGGTGGTCCTGCTCGAGGCGCGCGGCAGAACCGGCTGACCGTTGGGCTGCTGGCCGCGCAAATCCGTTGCGCATGCGCAACGGGTACGGTTCTGGACCTCACCAGACCGCTCCGAACGCCCAGTCGTTCGTCACCGACAGTACTAGGCAACCTGGTACTTCTGTCGTATTCTGCCGGTCCTTGGAACCCCAGGGGGTCTGGCACGGGTGGTCCGTGCAGAGCAATCAGGGGAGCTGGAACACAGTATTGAGGGACCCACTCGTGAACACTCGCGCAGCGGCCGTGTCGCGGCCAACCATCCTCTTGGCAGCCGGGGCCGCGCTTGCCATATCACTGCTCGCCATCGTGAGCCCAGTGCTTGGCATCCACGTCACCCCCACCTTCGTCGGCGAGAACGTCAACTCCTGCGAGGACCTCGGCCTCTCCGGCGCCGGATGGAACCTCTCGGCTGCCTCCGTTCAGGCCGGCACGCACACCTACACCAACGGTGCCTGGTCGATCACGATCACCGCTGATGCCGCCGGAGCGGACGGGAAGAACTTCAGCTTCTCGAATGCCAGCCCACCGGTGCTGAAGCTGGCAGTCAAGGCCGGCGATGGCTACTACCTGTACGACTACTCACCCGGCGGCGCCACCGCGGACACCGGGCTGATCACGCCGAACACGCAGGGCAACGACCCGGAGGAACCGCAGGCCGGTCTGAGCCACTTCTTCATCTGCTTCGGT
>JBBEBK010000068.1:0-4779 GCA_040882375.1 Chloroflexota bacterium | reverse complement strand
GAGCCGCGCCAGATCATGCTGAGCGCCCGCGAGATCGGCGTGCTGCCGCAGAACGCGCAGACCTGGACCAACGAGCGACTCGTATTCACGCACGGCTACGGGATCACCGCCGTGCCGGTCAACGGCGTGACGCCCGAGGGGCAGCCCGACTACCTGGTGAGCGGCATCAACCGTGAACCGGAGCTGCCGGTGGGGGAACCGCGCCTCTACTTCGGCGAGTCCGCGTCCTCGTACGTGGTGGTCTCCACCCGTACCGATGAGTTCGACTACCCGCTCGGCGACGAGGGCGGCGAGACGACCACCTGGAACGGCAGCACCGGGGTGAGCGTTGGCAACCCGTTGAGTCGCCTCCTCTTCGCCCTGCGTTTCGGCGATCTCAACCTGATGATCAGCAACCAGCTGACCGACAGCTCGCAGATCCTCTTCCACCGCCAGATCAGGGAGCGGGTTGGCGAGATCGCCCCGTTCCTCTCCTACGACCGCGATCCGTATCTCGTCACGACCGACGAGCGGGTGTATTGGATGTGGGACGCCTACACCGTCAGCGACCGATACCCGAACGCACAGCCGCTGACCAACATCTTCCCGGGCGCCAACTACGTTCGCAACAGCGTCAAGGTGGTGATCGACGCCTACGACGGATCGGTGCGCTTCTTCATCGCCGACCCGAGCGACCCGATCGTGAACGCCTACGCGGCCATCTTCCCCGGCCTCTTCGAGCCGCTCGACGCGATGCCGGAGGCCCTCAAGGCGCACCTGCGCTACCCCGAGGACCTGTTCACTGCGCAGAACGAGGCATACCTGCTCTACCACGTGTCCGCCGACGAGGCAGGCGCCGGCACGTTCTACAACCAGGAGGACCGCTGGTCATTCCCATCGCAGCAGACCGAGGTGGATGACGCCGGGCGCATCGTCGAGCCGTACTACGTGATCATGAAGCTCCCCGGCGAGGAAGACGCCGAGTTCATCCTGATCCAGCCGCTGGTCGCCGCCTCGCGGCCCAACATGATCAGCTGGGTGGCGGCGCGGATGGACCCGGGACACTACGGCGAGCGGATCAGCTTCCGCTTCCCGAGCGACTCGACCACGCTCGGTCCGGCCCAGATCCAGGCGCGCATCAACCAGGACTCGACCATCAGCGCGCAGTTCACCCTCTGGTCGCGCGCGGGCTCGAGCGTGGTGCGCGGCGACCTGCTGGTGCTGCCGATGGGGGACTCGATCCTGTACGTCGAGCCGATCTTCCTGCGCTCCACCGAGTCCTCCTTCCCCGAGTTCAAGCGGGTGATCCTGGCCAGCCAGAACAAGCTTGCCTTCGCCGAGACGGTCGAGGAGGGGATCCGCCAGCTGCTCGGCGAATCGGTGATCCCGCCGGTCGACCCGGGCAACGGCGGTGAGCTGCCCGGTGACATCGCCGCGCTGGTTGCGCGCGCGTCCGAGCTGTATGACCAGGCGCAGGCCGCGCTCCTCGCCGGCAACCTCGGCACGTACCAGGCGCGGATCGACGAGCTGGCGCGGGTGATCGATCGGCTCGGCGAGCTGACCGGCACGCCGGTCCCGGCCCCGAGCGCTTCTCCGGGAGGGTAGTCCCCGCGGTGGAGATCCTGGTCCTGGGCTCCGGGGCCCGCGAGCACGCGCTCGCCTGGCGGCTCGCCCGGGATGCGGACGTGCGTCGTGTGCGCATCGCGCCGGGGAACGGCGGAACCGGAGCGGTGGCCGAGCCGGTCGCCGATCTCGACATCCTCAACCCGGCAGCGGTCGCTCGGCACGCCGGGCGAGAGCGATATGACCTGGTGGTGATCGGCCCCGAGGCGTCGCTCGCCGCCGGCGTGGCGGATGCCCTTTCCACGGCTTCGATCCCGGTCTTCGGGCCCACCCGCGCGGCGGCGCTCCTGGAGTCGAGCAAGGTGTACGCCAAGGAGCAACTGCGACGGGCCGGCGTGCCGACGGCTGCTGCGGCGACCTTCGACGAGCCCGAGGCTGCGGTGGCGTGGATGCGCGCGCAGCTTCGGCCGCCGGTCGTCAAGGCCGACTGGCTGGCAGCAGGCAAGGGCGTGGTCGTGCCGGAGACGCCCAAGGAGGCGGAGACCGCGGTCCGCGCCCTCTTTGCCGGTGCGGCGCCGGGCGCGCGGCTGCTGCTGGAGGAGCGCCTCGAGGGCCGCGAGGTATCGGTCTTCGCGCTGGTGAGTGGCACGGCGGTGGTGCCGCTGGGCGCGGCCTGCGACTACAAGCGGCTGGGCGACGGGGATGCAGGACCGAATACCGGCGGGATGGGAGCCTACACGCCGGTCCCGTGGTTCGGCCCTGCCGAGGTCGAGCGCAGCGTGGCCGAAGTGTTCGAGCCGATCGCCTGGCGGATGGCCCGCGACGGCACGCCGTACCGCGGAGTCCTGTACGCGGGACTGATGCTGACCGATGCCGGACCGATGGTCCTCGAGTTCAACGCGCGATTCGGTGATCCGGAGGCGCAGGTCCTGCTGCCGATGCTCGGCGGCGAGCTCAGCAGCGCGCTGCTGGGCGCGGCGACCGGCGATCGAGGCCGCATGGAAGGATCGGTGTCGGTGCGCGCCGGCGCGGCCGTGGGCGTGGTGGTCGCCTCGGAGGGATACCCGGACGTGCCGGTCACCGGTCGGCCGCTGCTCGGTGCCGAGCCATCCGGCCCGGCCGATGCGGGCCCGGTCCTGTGCCTCCACGCCGCGACACGGGCGACGCCGGGCGGGTACGCATCGAGCGGCGGAAGGGTGGTCACGATGGTCGGCCTGGGGGACGACCTCGCGGAAGCGCGGCAGCGAGCGTACGCCGGAGTGGCGGGCGTTCATCTTGCGGGCAGCCAGCAGCGAACCGATATTGCGGCGCGGGAACTCAGCGAATGAAGCCATTCCGGTTCCTCGCCGAGGTCCGCGAGCCAGTGTCGGCCGGGACCGCCGGACGTGGTCGTCGAGCGGCTGGGCGGCCGCTGAGGCCGGCGCCATCGGGCTATCCTTAGCACACCGATGACCTCCTCTCCCGTCGTCGCCGTGGTGTGCGGCTCCCGTTCCGATCTGCCCGTTCTGCGCGGCTGCTTTGACGTGCTCGACCGGTACGGAATCGCCTGGGAGGCAAGCGTCATCAGCGCGCACCGCCAGCCCGACGCGCTCGGACACTATGTGCGTGACGCGGAGGCCCGCGGAGTGTTGCTCTTTGTCGGCGCGGCCGGTCTGGCGGCCCATCTGCCGGGCGTCCTGGCATCGCTCACTGCGCGGCCGGTGATCGGCGTGCCGCTCGATGGTGGCGCGCTCGGTGGCGCCGATGCGCTGTACAGCGTCGTGCAGATGCCCCCGGGTGTCCCGGTTGCGGCCGTGGCGATCGGCTCGGCAGGAGCCAAGAACGCGGCGCACCTGGCGGCGCGGATCCTGGCGCTCTCCGACGCGAGGCTCGCCGCCGCGGTGGAGGCATTCCGAGCCGAGCAGGCCGGCGGCGCAGAGTTGGGCGTCGACCCGCGCAGCGAGCCGGGGACCGCCGACCGGTGATCGAGCGCTACGCCCTGCCGGAGCTGCGCGAGCTGTTCAGCGAACGGCGCAAGCTCGAGGTGTGGCTGCGGATCGAGATGCTTGTTGTCGAGGCCCTCAATGCCGCCGGCGTGATCCCCGACGACGACTGGGAGCGGATCCGCGCCGCCACCGCAGACTCTGGCGTCGACCCCGCCCGGGCGCATGAGATCGAGCGCGAGTCGCAACACGATGTGATCGCCTTCCTCCGCTCGGTGACCGAGCGTCTAGGGCCGGAAGGTCGCTGGCTCCACTTCGGTCTCACCAGTTCCGACGTGCTCGACACGGCGACCGCGGTCATCCTCCGCGATGCAACGGCCGTCGTCGAGACGGAGGTCGCGCGCCTCGCCGAGGCGACCCGCCGTCTGGCGATCCAGCATCGGTCGACGCCGATGGTGGGGCGCAGCCACGGGATCCACGCCGAACCGACCACCTTTGGCTTCAAAGTCGCAGGGTGGTACGCGGAGATCGTCCGCGACCGGGCGCGCCTCGAGCGTGCCCGCGAGGGGATCTCGGTCGGAAAAGTGTCTGGCGCCGTCGGGACGCATGCCAACGTCGGGGCCGAGATCGAGCGATTCGTATGCGAAGAGATGGGTCTCGTGCCAGACCCCGCCGCCACCCAGGTGGTGAGCCGTGACCGGCACGCCGAACTGCTCACCGCGCTGGCCATCCTGGGCGGAACGCTGGAGCGGGTAGCGGTGGAGATCCGGCACCTCCAGCGCACGGAGGTCGGGGAGGCGTTCGAGCCGTTCGGTGCCGGCCAACAGGGCAGCAGCGCCATGCCCCACAAGCGCAACCCGGTGCTGGCCGAGCGCGTGACGGGTCTCGCTCGCCTGCTGCGCGCGGATGCGATGGTGGGACTCGAGAACATGGCGCTCTGGCACGAGCGCGACATCAGCCACTCGTCGGCCGAGCGCTTCGTCTTCGAACGCGCGTTTGGCGTCGCCGCCTATGCCACGCGGACCCTCGCGACGGTGCTGGACGGGCTCGAGGTCGATGCCGACCGGATGGCGAGCAACCTGGGGATGCTCGGCGGGATGGTCTACTCGGAAGCGCTGCTGCTGGCGATGGTCGCCAAGGGGGCCGACCGCCAGGAGGCGTATCGGCTGGTGCAGAGCGCTGCCCAGCGGTCGGCTGGCGGGGATCGCGCGTTCGGTGCCGAGCTGCGGGCGGACGCCGGCGTTGCCGAGTGGCTCACGTCCGAGGAGATCGAGCGGGCGATGGACCTGGAGCATCACCTGGCCGGCATCGCGGC
>JBBEBK010000067.1:0-4800 GCA_040882375.1 Chloroflexota bacterium | reverse complement strand
ACTCCGAGGTGTACCTCGACGTGGTCGCGAACGCGATGAGATCGCGCTCGTGGTTCCGCCAGGGGCAGCCCACGGCGTAGGGCGGTTACCGATGAGGTGAAGACCTGGCCGGGGAGGCGTCACGCGGCGCTCCCCGGCCGATCCACTCAACACAGACTCATGAGAACGATGCGATGAACGGTCCGGCGCTGGCGCGACAACCGAATCCGCTGCCCAACCCGTTCCGACCCGGCAACGGCGTTCCGCCGCCGTACCTGGCGGGCCGTGACCGACTGCTGGATACTTTCGAGGACTGGCTGCTCGAGGAGCCGCCGCTGCACGCCAACTGGGCGCTGACCGGCCTGCGCGGCACCGGCAAGACCGTTCTGTTGGGCGAATTCGCCGCCCGCGCCGAGCGCGCTGGCTGGCTGACACTGCAGCGGGAGCTCGGCGACCGTCATCGTGATGACGTTCGCTTCGCCGAGGCACTTATCGAGGATTGCGAGGCCCTGATCGGGCGCACCGATGCGATCGCCGCGATTGGCCAGACGATCGAGCGCGGGGCCCGCTGGCTACGGCCCAAGCGCATCAGCGTCGGCGAGATCAGCGTGGACCCGTCGTATGCGGGGAGCCGGCCAGCACCCGCGGACGTCATGCGCTCCGCCTTCGGACAGCTCGACTCGGTGCTCAGCCACAGCGAGCGACCCGGAGCCATCCTCCTCTACGACGAGGCGCACTTGCTGGCCGATGATCGCAGCCGCGAGCGCTTCCCGTTGTCTGGCCTGCTGGCCGCTCTAGGCGCGGTGCAACGCCAGCGTCCACGGGTGCGGATCATCGTGAGCGGCCTGCCGACGCTGAGCCTCAATCTCAAGCGCGCGCGGACCTATGCGGAGCGAATGTTCCGCCACGTCGTGGTCGGCAACCTGGAGGCCGACGCCGCCGAGGAGGCACTGGCCATCCCGCTGGCCGGCAGCGGACGCAGCTTCGGGCTGTCGCTCATCAGCGAGATCGTGGAGCAGACCGCTGGCTACCCGTATTTCCTGCAGTTCTTCGGCGCCTTCGTCTGCAGCCGGACCGGCCTGGAGCACATCGAGCTGGCGAACTTCCAGCGAATTCGGGAGGCCCTGCTCCACGAGCTGGACCTCGCGTTCTTCGAGGATCGCTATGAGGGAGCCACGCCGGTTGAGCAGGAGCTGCTGACCGCCATTGCCAAGGCCGGTGGCCGCTCGACCATCGCCCGGCTGCAGCGTGTGGTGCCAGCGGCGTCCAACGCCGGAGTGATGCTGCGGCGCCTCATCGACCGCGGGCTCCTCTATCGGCCCAATCGCGCGACCTACGAGTTCGCGCTGCCGCTCTTCGGTGCCTACCTGCGACGCCGACAAATAACGGAAATAACGAGATGGCGATAGTTTCGGTTCGCTGTGCGCAAACGTGGGCTGCGCTGTTCGTCCTGGTCGATGCAGGCCCATGACGTACGGGTCGCCTGGCCGGCGGGGCCAAGAGCGAAATCGCATCGTGCTCCTGCTGGCGGAATGGGTTCGACGGGCCGAGGACCGCGAGGAGGAACGACGTAACATTGGGTGGACCGGCAAGAAGGAAACTACAGGATGGCGCCGTGGCCTTAAGACCCCTACCTCGATCCCTAGACGATCTTCGCGGTCTCCGCGCCGCCAGGTGGGTGCGCGAGTCCACCGACGGCCAGTACGACCGCTACGGGCCAGATAGTCAGCGCGACCAAATGGACCGCTTCGAACAGCGGTACGGGCTCGTATCAGCTGGTTTGGAGTGGACCGTTGCAGCCTCTGGCCGGTCGGTGTGGCGCCACGCGCGCATGCGGGAGATGATCGCCGCCGCGAAGAGCGGCGCGTTTGACGTTCTGCTTACAGGCTACGCCGATCGCTGGCAGCGCAACCTCCGCCGCTTCTTGGAGCTTATCGAGGATGACCTTCATCCTTCCGGCGTAGCGCTCGTCATGTGCGAGCGGCGTCTGTTGTCGAGCGACCCGAACGACTGGGACGAGATGGTGCGCGAGGCACACGCCGCTGAGATCTACAGCCGTCGCCTGGGCGAGCGCATCGCCGACGGCTACGCGGCAAAGTTCAGCCGCTATGCCGACCCCGGTGGCTCCGCGCCAATGGGGTTTCGCCGGCAGGCGGATGAGCCGTATCTACTGGAGGTCGACCCTGAGCGCATCGGCTTTGTGGTGGAGCTGTTCGAGCAGTACGCCCGCGGCGATGTGAGCTTCGCCCGGCTGGCGTCGTCGGCCGATCTTGCCGAAGCCAGGGTGCGCGAGATCCTTGCCAACCCGGTCTACAACGGATGGGCAGTGCGCGGGAGCCGAGGTCGGCGCAGACCGGAAGAGCGGGTGCCGGCTCGCTGGCGGGACGCACCACCAGTCGGCGATGACCTTTGGGAACGCGTCTGCTCGGTCAGGCACCAGCACGAACACGGCGGCGGACCTCGGAGGCGGGACCGTATTGACCCGCTCGCCGGCGTCCTCTACTGCACCTGCGGCCGCTACATCAAAGCCAATGGCCTGGACGGCAGCCATCGCCATCAGCGGATCCACCTCGGGTTGTGCGACGAGTGGGGCAGACAGCGCACCTATCCGACCATGACGTGGGCTCGGCCTCTCTTTGCCCAGCTCTCAGCGCTGGAGCTCAGCAACGCCACCATTGAACGCGTGGTGCGCTACCTGTCGCAGCCGGCGCCGCGCGGCGATGACCTGCGCCGCAAACGGCTGGACCGGCAACGCCGGGAGCTAGCGCTGGATCATGCCGCGGGCCGCATCGGTGACGCTGAGTATCTTGCGGCCGTGGGGCGAACCAGGGAACAAGACGAGGCCGTGCCCGTGCCAGTCGCGACGCCGGATCCTACGCACGCCGTTCAACGTCTGCGTGACTTCGCCGGACTGTGGAAGTCACGCTCCGAGGCCGAGCGCGCCGCGTTGCTGGGTGCGGTCTACGCCCGAGTCGAGGTGAGGGGCAACCGGTTCATTGCCGCGCACCTCACCGCGGATGCGAAAGAGCTCGGACTGACCGTGGCCCTACCCGAGACGTTTGCTATGGCGCGCCCGGCAGGAATCGAACCCGCGACCTGATGGTCCGAAGCCACCCGCTCTGTCCGCTGAGCTACGGGCGCGCGGCGGTCATTGTACGGGAGCCGCTGCGCCGATCTACCAGAGGGGCAGGCCGGTCACCTCGTCGGGAGTGCGCTCGAGCTCCAGGCCGGTCATCTCGCGAATGGTGACCTCCACCGCGAAGACCTCGCAGCCGGGCAGCAGGTGCCCGCCGACGTTCGACCCATCGACCGCCGAGAAGGTGGCGTGGGCGTGGAGGAACGGGCGCCCATCGGCCATCGAGATGTTCCCGACGAAGCCGTTCAGCATGGTGTGTTGGTCGCTCGCCATCTCCACGTAGCTCTGCGGTCCCTGCTGGTAATACCCGAACGACGCGCGCCGAACGGCACCGATCGCGCTCACCCAGGCGACCCCGATCTCGTACTCCGCGCAGATGCGCTCGACCTCGGCCAACAGGTCATCGCCCTTCTCCAGCAGCAGCACGAATGCCCGGCCGGCGGATGCCTCCCAGATACGCGCGGGCATGGTTGCTCCCCCCTACTCGAAGTGCTGGATGCTGCGGGTGATCGGCGTGCGGGCCGCGAGGCGGGCCGGATAGAGGCCGGCCAGCGACGCAACCCCGATCCCGATCAGCACCACGCTGCCGAGGAGTGGCCACGGCAGCGCCAGCCCGGCTCCGAAGTCGCGCGGCGTCGATCCGCCGACGATGGTCCACGCGATCAGCAGCCCGGTGGCGACCGCAGCGATCCCGCCGACCGCGCCCATGATGGCGGCCTCCGAGACGACCATCGCCTGCACCTGTCCGATGGTCATGCCGTGAGAGCGCAGGATGGCAATCTCGCGCGTGCGCTCGACGACCCCCACCGCAAGTGTGTTGAGCACGCCCAGCGCGGCGATCATCACCGCCAACAGGGCCAGCACGTCGAAGAGGCCAATCAGCCGGTCGATCGACCGTCCGAGATCTGAGGCGAGCTCCCGCGCGGTGATCGCCTCGCCTGCATACGACATCGCCTTGGCGGCGACTGCCGACTGGAAGGCTCCGTCGGTGATCCCCGCCTGCGGGACGAAGGTCCACAGGGAGGAGCGGGTGGCGCCGAAGCGCTCGGCGGCATCGGTAAGCGAGAGCAGGATGGCGCCGTCGGCGGAGCGCGCCGGGAGGGTGTAGGCGATCACGCCGGCGACCATGAATGACTGTTCCGGCTCGCCGGGGACCGAGAGCCAGACGGTTGAGCCGACCCCCACGTTCTCGCCGGCGGCAGGTTCGGGGAGGAGCACCGCGCCACCGGTGCGCAACGCCCGGAAGGCGGCCGCGCGGTCGCCGTGGACGAAGATGAGCGAACCGGTCGCCTCGAAGACGTTCGGATCGATCCCCGCCAGCGAGGCCTCCTGCGCCGGTGCCTCGCCCTGGCGTACGACCGCGGGAAATTCGACGATCGGCGAGGCAGCGGCCGCGCCCGCGGTCGCCTCGAAGTCGGCACGCAGGGCGTCCACCTCCACCGGCAGCCCAAGCCGAATGGCGTAGCCGCCGGGCAGGATCGAGCCGACCCAACGGTCAGCGGTGGCTCTTGCGCTCTCGGTGATGGTGCCGAGTGCGACGACCGATGCCAGGGCCACGATCAGCGCGCCCACGGTCAGGCCGGTGCGTGCTCGGTCGCGGCCAAGGTTCGCGCGCCCCAGCATCCCCTCGGCACCAAAGAACCACTCGAAGGGACGGCCAACCACGCGTGCCAGCGGCTGGAGCA
>JBBEBK010000066.1:0-4831 GCA_040882375.1 Chloroflexota bacterium | reverse complement strand
CCTACGGGACGGGGGTCTTCGTGCTGGCAGTGGCCGGCGCCGAGCCCCCGGCACCCAGCGGCGAGCTGCTGGGAACGGTGGGCTGGCAGCTGGCCGATGGCGCGACCACCTACGCCCTCGACGGTGGGGTCTTCACCGCGGGGGCGCTGCTCAATTGGCTGCGCGACGGGCTGGGCGTATTGGCCGACCCGGCCGAGAGCGACGCGCTCGCGAGCAGCGTTCGGGATTCCGCCGGGGTCCGCATCCTGCCGGCCCTCGCCGGCCTCGGCGCCCCGTGGTGGCGTCCGCGGGCCCGTGGGGTGATGGCGGGGCTGACCGCTGCCGCCACGCGCGCCCACGTGGCACGGGCCGCACTGGACGGGATCGCGCACCGGGTCGCCGACGTTGTCGAGGCGATGGCAGCTGCCATGGATCGCCCCCCCACGTTCATGCGAGTCGATGGCGGGCTGACTGGCAACGGTTACCTGATGCAGCGCCAGGCGGATCTGCTGGGAATGCCGCTCGTGGTGGCATCCGCGACGGAGGCGACCGCCTTGGGGGCGGCCGGCCTGGCGGGCATCGGGCTGGGATGGATGGAGCCGCCGCAGATCGCGGCTGCCTATCCTCCCCTCCGCACGGTGCAGCCGACCATGGATGGGATCAACCGACAGAACGAGCGCGCGGCCTGGCGACGCTTCGTCGCGGCCACCGCGGATCTTGGAAAGGAGGGTGAATCACCGGTCATCGCTGGATGAGGGCGCTCGAGAAGGAGGAGTCATCGGGCGCACAAGGAGGAGGAGGTCTCTATGACAGCCATGTCACCAACTGCTGGAGCGCCGCGCCTGTTCGTGCGGAAGACATCTGGTCTGATCCGCACCATCGGCGTGCGCGGGGCGCTCGTCTTCGGGGTGCACTGCATCTCGCTTTCGTCGTCGGGGATCCTGGTCTTCTACTCGGTGCCCGGCCTGTGGCCGGGCGCAAATATCCTCGTGGTGCTGACCTTGGCGGCGGTCCTGTGCGCCATGCACGCGTACACCTTCAGCCAGATCGGGGCCGCCGCGCCTCGTGCCGGTGCCGACTACACGCTGGCAAGCCGCACGCTGACACCGTGGCTGGCGTTTCCCGCCAGCTTCGCCCTGGTGCTCTTCAGCGGCCTGGTGGCGGGAAGCCTCATCGCTTGGATCCCGACCGTCGCCCTGCCCGCTCTGCTGCGCGCGTCAGGCGTGCTGTACAACGCCGCGTGGGCGACCAGCCTGGCTGACTTCAGCACCAGCACGTCCGGGATCCTAGTCTTCGGCACCGCCGGCGTGCTGATCACGCTGGTGACGCTATTCTACCCGACCCGCACCGTCGTCAAGATGATGGGTATCGGCTTCGTGCTCGGTCTGGTCGCTTGGGCGGTCATCCTGTTCGCCTTCGCCAGCGGCAGCGAGCAGAGCTTCCAGTCGGGCTGGAACCAGTACGTGCCATCGCTGCCGTACGACCAGGTCATCCCGACCGCGCAGTCGAACGGGATGGTGCTCGACACCGGCTTCGGAAACACGGCCATCGCCGGGCTGATCATGGGCTTCTGGATCTTCTACGGCTACTACATCCCGACCTTCTTCGCCGGCGAGGTGAAGGAGGCACCCCGTACCCTCTTGTTGGGGGCGTGGGGTTCGCTGGCGGTGACCTGGGCCATTTTCGCCGGTGGGATCGTGCTCTTCACCCGCTTCGTCCCGCAGGACTGGATGGCCGCCCAGGGCTACCTGTTCATCAACGGCCAGGAGGGTGCGAACCCGTTCGTGACCTTCTACGCCAGCGTGCTGCAGCCGAACGTCATCCTCTTCCTGCTGATGGCGGTCGGCTTCATCTACACGCTGATCAACCTGGCGCAGACGTACTTCTTCTACGCCAGCCGCATCATGTTCGCGTGGGCCTTCGACCGGATCGTCCCGGAGTGGATCGCCGAGGTCCATCCCGAAACGGGTAGCCCGCGGAACGCGGTGGTGGTCATCGCCCTGCTCGCCGAGCTGGGGGTGCTGGCCTCGGCCTTCTTCAGCGTGCTCTTCGTCCAGCTCAACTTCGTCTTCTACGCGGCCATCACCATGATCGTCCCGATCGTGGCGGCGATCGTCTACCCGTACCGCAAGCGCAGCCTCTGGGAGGCCGGCGCCGGGCACGTGCGGTCGATGATCTTCGGCTTGCCGAGCATGACCGTGGTGGGGATCGGGACGCTGGGCTTCATCCTGCTGCTCGTGGCCTCGCCGTTCATCTGGCCGGCGGTCGGCTTCGGCGAGCAGCAGGGCGCGGCGGTCGCCATCTTCGCGACGATCGTGGTCGTCGGCGTGGTGATCTTCGCGGTTGCGCGCTGGTATCGCCAACGCCAGGAGGGTCTGGACATCATGGCCACCTTTGCGGAGATTCCGCCCGCCTAAGCGGTCAGACCGATGCGGCCGGGGCGAGCCCAGGGCTGGGCCCCGGCCGATTCACTCGCAGTCACGAGATTCTCATGCCGCTCTTCTTCAAACGCTCCGAGACCCCGGGCTCCGGGTTCCTGCGCATCATCCAGGCGGCCGACTTCCATGGCTCGACCATGGCCTGGCGCAAGTTCATGGCGGCCGCCAAGCAGCATCGGGCCCAGCATGCCATCGTCTCGGGCGACCTGACCGGCAAGGCGATCGTGCCGATCATTCGCCGCGACCACGGCTACGAGGGCTGGCTCTTCGGCAATCGCGAGCTGGCCGAAACGGATGCGGAGCTGGCCGCCCTCAAGGCGAAGATCGAGAAGGTCGGCTTCTACGACCACGTGTGCGATCTCGATGAGGCCCGGGCGCTCGAGGCCGATTCTGATCGCCTGCATCGGCTCTTCGTCGAGAAGATGAACGACCGCTTGCAGTCCTGGCTCGAGTTCGCGAGCGAGTATCTCCAGCCGCTGGGCATCCCGCTATGGGTGATCCCGGGCAACGACGATGATCTGAGCGTTGATCCGATCCTGAACGCGGCCCAGTACGCCCGCAACGTCGACCACCAGGTGGTGGAGATCGATGAGCACCACGAGCTGGTCAGCATGGGTGACACCTCGATGACCCCCTGGGAGTGCCCCCGCGACTACCCGGAGGAGCACATGCGGGTGGCGGTTCGCGACCTGGTGGAGCGGATCCGTAATCCGGCGGGTGCGATCTTCAACTTTCACTGTCCGCCGTTCAACACCAAGATCGATCAGGCTCCCGCGCTGAAGCCCAACCTGGAGATCGTCCACGAGGCGGGACAGGTGATGATGACCTCGGCCGGCTCGTCTGCGATCCGCAAGGCGATCGAAGAGGTGCAGCCGCTCCTGTCGCTGCACGGCCACATCCACGAGGCGCGCGGAGTCCAGAAGCTGGGTCGCACCGTGGCCCTCAATCCGGGCTCGGAGTACGCTGAGGGGGTCATGAAGGCGGCCATCGTCAACCTCGAGCCGGCCCGCGTGAAGGGCTACCTGCTGATCAGCGGATGAGTGGTGAGGAGCCTCGCGGCTTCGAGGAACTCTGGGCCCACGCCGAGAGGCTGCTGTCGGCGGCTGAGCATGCGGGTGCCACGCTGCGGGCAATGGGTGGGATCGCCGTCCGCAGGAGGTCGACCGACCTGGGAGGCCTCGATCCGGGGCGCCGTGTCTATCATGACATCGACCTGGTCGGGCGGCAGCGGGACATCCGCACGCTCGATGCCACGATCCTCGAGCTGGGCTACGAACCCGACCGGGCCGTGAACACGCAGTTCGGGACCGTGCGCAGGGTCTACTACCATCCCGACGGCTTCCACCTCGACCTGTTCTTTGAGCGCCTCGAGTTCTGCCACACCATCCTGCTGAATGAGCGCCTGCACCTGGTGGCACGCACCATCCCGGCGGCGGACCTGCTCCTCCAGAAGCTGCAAATCATGGAGCGCAACGAGAAGGACCTGATCGATGTCTTCTGGCTCCTGCTCAATCACGCGCTGCTCACGGGCGAGCCGGAGCAGATCGAGATCGACCGGGTCGTCTCGCTGACGGGATCGGACTGGGGCCTCCACACCACCGCCACCGATTTCGTGGGCCATGCCCTCCAGCTCCTGCCCGAGCAGAACCTCGTACCCCAGGCTCGCGAGCTCATCGGGTCGCGGCTGATGGAGCTGCAGGCGGCCATCGATGCCGCTCCGAAGTCGCTGCGCTGGCGCGCCCGCGAGCGGGTCGGGCGCCGCGTGCGGTGGTATCGGGTGGTGGAAGAGGTCCTGTGACGGCGCACCACCGAGGCGCGCGGTTTGCCCTTGACATCGGGCGTCAGGTGAGACGCCGTCGACGAACCTGGCTCTACCGAACAGCTGGGTCATGATCGTGAGGCCGCCGTTCAGCGGGCGCCGCGAGTGCTCGAGGTGCCGGGCGATCTCGAAGACAAGGTAGGAGCGGGTTCTCACGGCGGCGCATGCGCTTGGCCATGGCTGAAGCGCGCCTGCGCCAGTCACCGCCCCTGGCCGCATGATCGTCACTCGAGCGCCCCTCCCAGCTCCTCGCCACCACCGGAGGCAAGCAGCTCGAGCCACTCGGGACTACCGACCGGTGTCTCACACTCCCGGCGGCGCGGATCGCTGAGGATGACCGATAGAGCGGTGACCGGATTGTCGCCGGCGATGGGCTGGAGCGGTGCCATCTGGCCGAGTCGGCGCAGCACCGCGAGGTCGACCAGCCACCCGCTCGTCCAGCCCCGCAGCTGCGGGATCCGGTTGGCCCGTCGTCGCAGCCAGCGCAGCCTCGCCAGCGACGGGACAACGAAGAGCACGTGCCACCCCGGACGCTCGGCGAGTGCTCGTCGGTAGGCGAGCAACTTCTGGCTCATGACGGGGAGATGCTGGGTGG
>JBBEBK010000065.1:0-4870 GCA_040882375.1 Chloroflexota bacterium | reverse complement strand
CCAAGGCGCCGCTGGCCGCCGCGCTGCTGAAGCGCGCCGCCGGGGTGGAGAGCGGATCGGCGGAGCCCAACCGCACCAAGGTCGGCAAGGTGAGCCAGAAGCAGCTTCGCGAGATCGCCGAGGCCAAGATGGCGGACCTCAATGCCAACGACGTCGAGCACGCCATGCGCATCGTGGCCGGCACGGCACGCAGCATGGGCATCGAGGTGGCCGACTGATGGCACGCCACGGCCGCAAGTACCTCGAGGCGGCGAAGCTCATCGAGGCGGAACGTCGCTACACCGTGGAAGAGGCCTGTGAGCTGTTGCCGCGGGTCTCGACCGTCAAGTTCGACGCCACCGTCGAGGCGCACCTGCGTCTCGGCATCGACCCGCGTCACGCCGACCAGTTGGTGCGCGGGACGGTGGTCCTGCCGCACGGTACTGGGCGGACGACCCGGGTGATCGTCTTCGCCCAGGGCGAGAAGGCCCAGGAGGCCCTCCGCGCCGGTGCCGACGAGGTCGGCGGCGAGGACCTGGTCAAGAAGATCGACGCGGGCTGGTTCGAATTCGACGTGGCCATCGCCACGCCCGACATGATGGGCATGGTCGGCCGGCTGGGGAAGAAGCTCGGACCGCGCGGCCTGATGCCGAACCCCAAGTCGGGGACCGTCACCTTCGACATCGAGCGCGCGGCGGGGGAGATCAAGTCCGGCCGGATCGAGTTCAAGGTCGACCGGGCCGGCATCGTACATGCGCCGGTCGGGAAGATCAGCTTCAGCCGTGAGCAGCTCGGCGCCAACGTCATCGCGCTGGTGGACGCCGTTCAGCGGGCGAAGCCATCGGGCGCCAAGGGCACCTACATGCGCACCCTGACCCTTGCACCGAGCATGGGACCCGGCGTGCGCATCGACATCCCGTCAGCGCTGGCCGCCGCCAGCGCCTAGGAGGCACAACCCGCCAGCTCGTCGGGACAACCGAAGAGTCGCCACAGACAGCGATGTGACCCGGGTGCAAGCCCCGGGCAGAATTGCCGGCCGAAGCCGGCGGCACGCCGAGGCAGTGAGATCGACCGGAGACGGTCCTCGTGCCGGGTGCGTGCGCGAGGACCGTTTTCATTGTCACGGAGGTACGAGAAGAGGACGCAATGCCAACCGATGCGAAGCGCCAGGCCGTCACCGAGCTCGCGGAGATGCTCCGCAACAGCTCGGCGCTGGCCGTGGCCGATTACCGGGGCCTGAAGGTCTCCGACATGCAGTCGGTGCGGAGGACTCTGCGCGCCAGCGGCGTGGAGCTGCACGTCGCCAAGAACCGCCTGCTGAAGATCGCCGCCGACGAGGCGGGCCGTGCCGAGCTCAAGCCGATGCTGAGTGGGCCGACCGCTCTGGCGACCTTCTCCGGCGACGAGGTCGCCCTGGCGAAGGCGCTGCAAGAGGCCCTTCGCCCGTACAGCAAGGTGGTCACCCTGCGGGGTGGCCTGCTGGGGAACCTGGCGGTGGACGCCGCCGCCCTCCAGCGACTGGCAACTCTGCCGAGCCGCGACGTGCTGCTCGGCAAGCTGGCCGGCGGCATGGTCGCCCCGATCGCCGGGATGGCCGGCGTCCTGGCAGCCAACCTGAGGAACCTCGTCGGAGTGCTGAGCGCAGTGGCCGACAAGAAGCGAGCAAGCGAGGGCGGCTCCGCCGCCTGACGAAAGAAAGCAAGGAGCGTACTGACCAATGGCCAAGACACTGACCAAGGATGAGATTCTCGAGGCGATCGACAACATGACCGTCCTCGACCTTTCCGATCTGGTAAAGGCGTTCGAGGAGCGCTATGGCGTCACCGCGGCCGCCCCGATGGCGGTTGCCGCTGCCCCGGCAGCCGGAGGCGATGCAGGCGCCGCCGCCGCAGTCGAGGAGCAGACGGAGTTCGACGCGGTGCTGACCGAGGTCGGCCCGAACAAGATCCTCGTGATCAAGGCGGTCCGCGAACTGACCGGCCTGGGCCTCAAGGAGGCCAAGGACCTCGTCGATGCCGCCCCCAAGGCGGTGAAGGAGGGCGTCACCAGGGAAGAGGCCGAGGCGGTCAAGGCCAAGATGGCCGAAGCGGGCGCCGCGGTCGACATCCGCTAGCCGATCTCCCGCGAAGTCGAAGGGCCGGACCCGGTAGGGGGCCGGCCCTTCTGTTTCGTCTCGCTGCGCTAGCTCGACTCTGCCAGGGTGAACCGATACACGACGGCGGCTGCCGCAGCGCCGATCGCCGGCCCGATCCACCACACCCACCAGCTGTCAAAGGCGCCGGCGGCCAAAGCCGGACCGAACCAGCGGGCCGGATTCACCGCGGCTCCGGTCAGCGGGCCGCCGAGCAGGATATCGGCAGTCAGCGCCAGTCCGATCGCCAAGCCGCCGATCTTCGGGCCGCGCGCGTCCACCGCAGTGCCGAGGACCACAAGGACCAGCAGGGCGGTGAGCACCGCCTCGATTCCCACGCCGGCCAGCTCCGACACGCCTGCACCGAGCGCCGGCGTGCCGATGGCGGACGGCTCCCAGACGTCGGCAAAGGTGGCCTTCAGGGCGAATCCGGCGGCTGCAGCGCCGATCAGCTGTGCCGCCACGTAGGCAACCGCTCGGGGAGTCGGGATCCTGCCCATGATCCAGATCCCCAGGGTCACGGCCGGGTTGAAATGTGCGCCGGAGATCGCCCCGAGCGCCGACACGAGCACGGCCAGCGCAAGGCCGTGGGCCAGCGCCACCTCGAGCAGACCGATCCCGGACCCGCCGGCGGCAACCATGTAGTCGCCGAGCACGATCGAGCCGGCTCCCACGAAGAAGAAGAGAAACGTGCCGATCGCCTCGGCGACCAACGCCGGCCGGCTGCTGCCCATGAAACGACCCTCCTCCAGTCTCGGCACCTCGATGCCAGGCATTCTGGCGCGTTATGGGGAGTTGCCGCGCGGCTTGGCGACTTACGTGGGGGCAATCCTTGCTGCCCCGAAGAGGCCGGCTCGCATGCGTGTGGCGGACCAGACGAAGAGGAGCATCACCGGCACTTCGATAAGTGGCCCCACCACCGTCGCGAGGGCGACGGTCGGAGTGAAGGCGGTGATCGCGATGGCGATCGCAATCTCGAAGTCGCGACCGGTCGCGCTGAATGCGACCGCCACCGCATCCTCGTAGGGGAACCGCAACCGCGCGCCGATTACGAGCACCATGAAGAACATGGCCGCGAAGAACAGCGCCATGGGAATCGCCATCTCGATGACGATCTGCGGTCGACGCAGGATCAGGTCGCCCTTGAGCGCAAACATCACCACCAGGGTGAACAGGAGCCCCAGGATCGAGATCCCGTTGAGGATGGGCTTGAGCCGGTCCATCGCCGCCTCGCCTCCCCGCCGCACCACGGCCATCCTGGTCAGGACGCCCGCCAGCAGTGGCAGCCCCAGGTAGAGCACGACGCTCTCGGCCACGATCCATACGTCGAAGTTGACGTTGCCGATCAGCAGCCGCGCGTAGACGGGGATGAGCAGCATCTGGGCCACCGAGTTGAGCGCCACGAAGACGAGCGCCATCGGCGTGTTCCCCTTCGCGAGGAACGTGAAGATGATGACCATCGCGATACACGGGGCCAGGCCGTACAGGACCAGACCGGTGTGCAGCTCGGGATCGGAGACAAACACGTTGGCCAGGCCCAACATGAGGAATGGCGCGACGAGGTAGTTGAACACGAGCACGACGGCCAGCTGACGTGGCGACCGGAAGGCGCCCCCGATCTCGTCGAGGCGCACGTTGGTCATGGCCGGGTACATCATCGCGAACAGCCCGATCGGGACACCCAGGCTGAGCGCGTTGGCCACCGTCGGGTCGAACGTGCCGCCCGCGATCGACTTCAGCGCGTCGATCGGTGGCGTCAGGGTGAAGTCCGAGATCTGCAGCGCGTTGCCGATCGCGATCCCGACCGCCATGCTGACCACGACGAAGATCGGCAGCAGGCGGAAGTCCTCCAGGCGGAGGAGCAGGCGGCGCATCGCTCAGGCGATCCGGCCGACGAGCGAATGGCTGCTGAAGGACGCGGCGTCCCCGAGGGCACGTGGAACCGTGATCTTGCCCATGATCCACACGGCCAGGGTCACCGCCGGATTGAAGTGCGCGCCGGAGACGACTCCCAGCGCTGGCGCGAGCACAGCAAGCGCCAGGCCGGGGGCCAGCGCCACTTCGAGCAGGCCGACTCCGGAACCACCGGTTGCCACCAGGTAGTCGTCCAGCACGATCGAGCCGGCTCCGACGAAGAAGAAGAGAAACGTGCCGATCGGCTCGGCGATCAGCGCTGACCGGCCGCTGGGCATGGTGCGAGCCTCCTGCGGTTGAGCGGACGCCAGCATTCTGGCACGTCGAAGGATGCGGCCGCCTGCCGTTGTCCATATGTCCTCGGCACAATCCTCAACGCGTTCAGGGCCATGCCCGACCGGTTTGACGAGGACCTGCTTTCTGATATACTCTTCGTTCGCGTGTCCGCGCCCCACCATGCCCTCTTCGAGGAGTCCTGAATGGCCTTGGCCGAGTCAGCCAGCCGATTTGAGCTGGCCCCGCGCCGTGAGAATTTCTCCCACATTCCGGAGGTCCTTCCCCTCCCGAACCTCATCCAGACCCAGACCGAATCCTTCAATTGGTTCGTCCAGACCGGCCTTCGTGAACTGCTGGACGAGATCACCCCCATCACCGACTTCACCGGCAAGAACCTCGAGCTGCACTTCCGTGACTACACCTTCGAGGAGCCGAAGTTCAGCGAAGAGGATTGTCGCACCCGCGACCTCACCTACTCCCGGCCACTGAAGGTCGAGGTCGACCTGATCGTCAAAGAGACCGATGAGGTCAAGCACCAGACCGTCTTCATGGGCGACTTCCCGTGGATGA